>NZ_JAUBSH010000042.1:0-60024 GCF_036704705.1 Microcoleus sp. K1-B1
CTCGGTAAGTGGTTTATAGATATTGTTTACAGTACTGCTTGATTTTGGACGAGTTTTTTATTTGGTAGTCCCTTAGTGCGATCGCTCTCTATCTGTCAGCAGCAGCTCGGAGCCGACCATCCCGACACGGCAATAAGTTTGAACAATCTGGCAGGGCTGTACAAGGCAATGGGTCGCTACCCGGAAGCAGAACCCTTGTATGTGCGATCGCTCTCTATCCATGAGCAACAGCTCGGAGCCGACCATCCCAATACGGCAACGAGTTTGAACAATCTGGCATTGCTGTACCATACAATGGGACGCTACTCGGAGGCGGAACCTTTGTATCTGCGATCACTTGCTATCAGGGAGCAGCAGCTCGGAGCTGACCATCCAGATACGGCAAGTAGTTTGAACAATCTGGCAGGGCTGTCTTATGCAATGGGACGCTATGTGGAGGCAGAACCCTTGTATTTGCGAGCATTAGAAATCTTCTTTAACCAATTGGAAGAGAATCATCCCAATACCCACAAAGTTAAGAGCTATTTCATTGATTTTTTACAGAAGGCGATGTCAGCGGGTCAAGACTCGCAACTTTCCCAGCATCCAACAACGCAAGCAATGCTTAAGCAACTTCGGGAGACGCAGTAGCTGTTACTGCTAGAACGATTATTGCCAATTTCTTACTCAAATTTTTGGCGAATCGCTTCATCTACAAAACTCCAGTTTCCAGATGGAAAGACAATGATTTGCAGTTCGTCGCCTGCGAAAATGTCAAGTTCGCCACTTTGTGGATCAAAGCGCAATAGTGGGTTATGGAACCTCTTCTAATTCAGGAATATGTTCAGCTTCATAGTTTTCGACTAAAACACCAATAACGTCCATCATCGAAGCCAGGGGATGACTTTCATCCTCGCCCACTCGATCGATAAGGCTATCTAGTAGTTCGACTAAACGCTCGTATTCCTGTTCGGTGTGAGGAACAAAAACCATTTTAGCAATAGATGACCAAGCACCAATTGTTTGATCGAGATTAAGACTTTGCATCATTCTTTCCACCTTTCTTCATCGTATTCTGAGTGAGTTAATACAGCTCGAATGTAGACTTTGTGCCGATTGTAATGAATAGCAGCAATGAGTCTAACTTTATTCCCTCCAATGTTGAAAACAGTCAATTTCCCGACTCGATCGGCAGATGGAAATAGTTCACGGAGTTCAACAAAGGTCGCAAATTCATTTTGTTTGACGAGTTTGTACCACTGAACCAAGGCATTTGTTGTATCTGGATGAAGTTTAGCAAACTCATTCAGCCGTTTGCGGGTGATCACGTGCATATTAATTTACTCATGCCTCCTCCTCTTTAATTTTTGGCGTTAGTCTTGTCAACGAAGCATCGAGCCAGATTCTTCGCTTCGCTCAGAATGACAGAATTACCTTAAAATGCGTAAATCCAGTTTATCAAACTCCCGAAAAAAAAGGGAGAAATTCTCTCTCCCCTTCTCCTCTACGCCTTTACGATTCCGTCCCTACTTCATCTCATATCCAAACAAATTCGGATCGACTTCACCCAAATTCAAATCGGCCAAACCGTACTCAGCCCAACGCCTTTCTACCATCGCCGCCACATCCGGATCGGACTCCAAAACTTCCCCCCATTCGTGATCGGTTTCCGGCGGCATCTTCGTAGTAGCATCAATCCCCATTCTGCCTCCCAAACCAATTTTTTCACTAGCAAAATCTAACGTATCAAAAGGCGTATTCGGCAGAATAAATACATCCCGAACCGGATCGACTTTAGAACTAATTGCCCAAACTACTTGACGCGGATCGCGAATGTTGATACTTTTATCGACAACAATCACAAACTTAGTGTAAGTAAACTGCGGTAAGGCACTCCAAAATGCTAAAGCAGCCCTGCGCGCTTGACCGGGATATGCTTTATCGATCGAGATAATTGCGGCTTTATAACTCAGCGCTTCCATCGGTAGGAAGAAATCGACTATTTCCGATACTTGCTGCCGCAAAATAGGGGTATAAATACGGTTAAGCGCGATCGCCATCATTGCTTCTTCTTTCGGCGGCCGCCCGCTAAATGTCGTCAGATAAATCGGGTCTTTGCGGTGCGTCATGCAGTTGAATCGAACCAGCGGCGAATCTTCTACGCCGCCGTAATAACCCATGTGATCGCCAAAGGGCCCGTCGGGCAGAACTTCACCGGGCGTAATCGTTCCTTCTAACACGATTTCCGAGTCCGCCGGTACTTCCAAATCTACGGTTTTGCACTTGGCCAATTGCACGCCGGAACCGCCGTAAAGTCCGGCAAATAACCATTCAGATAAATCTACAGGAATTGGCGTTGCTGCGGCGAGAATAATCAGGGGATCGACTCCAAGGGCGATCGCAACTTCCAACTTTTTACCAGCCTGCGCCGCTTTTCGCAAGTGCCGCGCCCCGCCCCGCACCGATAACCAGTGTACAGTCATCGTATTTTTTGACTGCAACTGCAACCGATAAACGCCCACATTCGGCGTACCCGTTTCGCAATCTTTGGTAATGACTAAACCCAGGGTGATAATTTTGCCCGCATCTCCCGGATAAGGGCGAATCATGGGGATTTTGTTCAAATCCAGCCCTTCTCCCTCAATTACCACTTGCTGACAAGCTGGGAAAAAGTCGCGGCCCGGTTTGGCTTTCACTACGTCAAACAGCACTTTGCCGAATTCTATCGCTTGGGAAATCTTTTTTGGGGGTTTTGGCTGTTGCAGCATTCCCAGTTTTTTGCCGAGCTCTTCTAGTTCGATCGGCTTTTCCATGTTCATCGCCCAGCAAACGCGCTCTTCCGTACCCAACAGGTTAATTGCGACGGGGAATTCGGCCCCTTTGACGTTTTCAAACAGCAATCCAGGGCCGCCTTTTTGCAGCATTTGGTTGGAAATTTCGGCAATTTCGAGGTCGGAATCGACTAAGGCGCTAATCCGGCGCAGTTGTCCCCGTTCTTCGAGTAGTTTTAGGAATCCCCGCAAGTCTCTTGCCATTGTTGTTAAAGAAATGTTAAGTGCCCCTACTATTATGCGGCTATCGGGGGATGGAGTGCGGGGTGGGGGCGATCGGGCGATCGCTAAATAAATTTCTATTGTTATCGTTACTGTATGACTTGGTATTTCTCTGATTTATTAAAAATTGACTTTAGCTAATTTTTATTTGCAATACTCTTAACCATAATTTAAACAAAGCTTATTCTTTTGTTATTTAATCTACTATTAACCAAAATTTAAAACAAGCTTATTCTAAGCTATCTATTTATTTGCGGATTTCAGTCTATCCTATGGAGGAGATTTGCAAAGTCTGCTATTAAGGGAGAGGAGGAATATGAATTTTTTCACAGGACGTTGGCGACGTAGTTTTATAGTTACACTAGCAGCAACAGCATTTTCGCTGACTTTGATTAGTTCCGCTGTAGCTGCTGTAACACTAAATGGTTCGGGAGCAACTTTCCCTAAACCTCTTTACGATCGCTACTTCTCTCAGATGAGAAGTGCAAATCAAATTACTGTAAACTACGAAGGAACCGGCAGCGGTGCGGGTATCAAAGCATTAATTGCAGGCACTGTTGATTTCGCAGGCAGCGACGCGCTGATGACTGCTGCACAAATCGCTGAGGTAAAGCGGGGTGTAATAGCTATTCCCACGGCTGGCGGCGCTGTTGCAGTTGTTTACAACTTGCCCGGAGTGACGAATCTGAGGCTAAGTAACGATGCTCTGAAAGGCATCTTTGAAGGCAAAATAACTCGCTGGAATGATGCGAAAATAGCCGGAATTTCTGGACAAGCTAAAGGCTTGCCAAATACTCCCATTAGAGTAGCTGTACGCGCAGATAGCAGCGGTACAACCTTTATTTTTGCTAACCACTTGCAGGCGACTGGTAGCAGCATCAAAGCAGCCGCTCAGCCTAGTTGGCCCGGAAGCCCTGTCAGCGGTCAAGGAAACCCAGGTGTAGCTGCTTTGGTGAAGAATACAGCGGGTGCGATCGGCTACGTTCAAGATACTTTTGCTCGGCAAAATAATCTCCAAACAGCATTTATTCAAAATAAAGCTGGTCGGTTTGTAGATCCTAGCTTGGTCGAAGCAGAGAAAGCTTTCGCAGGGGAAACATTCCCCGCAGACTTCCGCTTAGTAGAAGGCAATCCTAACGACGGTTATCCGATTGTTGGTTTGACTTGGCTGTTAATCTACAAACAGTATCCTGCTGCGAAAGCAGATGCTATTAAAAAGATGGTTAATTGGGTGATGACTACAGGTCAAGGTATCAACAAACAGCTAGAGTTTACTCAGATTCCTTCAGCTACAGCTCAAAAGGTAGTTCAAACAGTTAATCAGACTGTGGTTGCCAGAGGTTAATTCCGGCGATCGCACGGGGTTAGGAGTTGATGAGTTAAATGTATGACTCAAAACTCATAAATTATCAGGTTAATGTGCGCTAAATTTACTGTGTAAGGTACGCATTGCGTACCTTACCAATCAGGTGTACAGCGCGCCACCAGCGCATTAAAATCACTCTGCTTCCCAGCAAATATTGCACTTTTTACGCACTAATTCCGGTATGACCAATATTTCAAAAAAACCGAAAAGATTGACTCGGAAATCGGCAGAGATAAACACAGAAGTAGATTTGACAGATACGGCTGGTGAAGGTCTATGGATGGAGTCAGGATTTACACTATTTGTATGGGGTTTTGCCCTAGCGACAGCGGGTACGTTGTTTTTGATGAGTGCGGTAATTTTTAAAGATGCTTGGCCTGCTATTAGCCAATTTGGACTCTCCTTCTTGTGGAATCCCCAGTGGGATATCGGTGAGTTGCAGTTTGGGGCTTTGCCGTTTATTTACGGTACTGTAATTAGTTCTGCGATCGGCATAATCATCGCACTTCCTTTAGGGCTGTCAGTAGCTATAGTTACTAGCGAGAACTTCTTACCCGTCTGGGTGCGATCGCCCTTGGGATTCATGGTTGAATTAATCTCGGCTATTCCCAGCGTGATAGTTGGGCTGTGGGGAATCTTTGTTTTGATTCCCTTTTTGTTGCCATTGCAGCAGTCCTTGTTCGATAAATTCAGTTGGTTTCCCCTGTTCAGCAGCGAACCTTTAGGCCCCGGAATGCTGCCGGCCGGAATACTGTTATCAATTATGATTTTGCCCACAGTAGCCGCCATCAGCCGCGATGTATTGATGTCAGTTCCAGTAGATTTACGCAGTGCTTCCATGTCCCTCGGTGCTACCCGCTGGGAAACAATATTTAAGCTGTTGTTACCAGCAGCTAGTTCAGGGATTATCGGCGCCACCATATTAGCATTGGGACGCGCATTAGGCGAAACAATGGCCGTCACAATGGTAATTGGCAACTCGATTCAAATTAACCCATCCCTCCTCGCTCCCAGCTACTCAATTCCTGCTGTTTTGGCAAGTCAATTTCGGGAAGCTATCGAACCGCTGCACACCGGCGCTTTGATGTATTTAGCCTTAATTCTATTTGTGATTACTTTGTTGGTAAATGCGATCGCAGTATTGTTAGTTCAGCTAATTGGCGCCAAAGGAGCTAAAAATTAACATCATCCAAAGCAACTTGGTCACAAGCCGCGCCACCGGATTTATCCGCTAGTTCAATAATTCAAAATCTAAAATCTAAAATCTAAAATCTAAAATCACATGGCTCAAGCACAAAATTCAAACAGTATTCTGGATGCAGAAATCAACAACCCCCTGTCCCTAAGCCGAACTATTTTCAGCCGGGGAATGACTGTTCTCGCTTTCGCTCTGACAGGTCTTGCCCTGCTCCCTTTGTTTGCTATTTTATACAAAATCCTGGGGGAAGGACTCACACATTTGAGCTGGGAAGTGCTAGTGTCTCTACCAGCACCAGTCGGAGTTGAAGACCAGCCTAACGGTTTTGCCAATGCGATTCTTGGCACAAGTTTAATGGTAGGAATTGCTACATTAATCAGCGTTCCCATAGGCGTAATGACTGGAATATTTTTGTCTGAGTTTGGTAGAGAAAACAAAGCGATTACCAATAGTATTCGCTTTATCACCGTCATTCTCAGCAGCGTTCCCTCGATCGTAGTTGGCGTCTTTTCCTACGCCCTAATTGTCGTTAGCACTAAAGCATTTTCATCCTTAGCCGGCGGTTTTGCCCTCGGCATCATCATGCTTCCAGTTGTTGCTCTGACAACAGAACAAGCATTAAAATTAGTGCCAACTTCTTACCGCCTCGCTTCTGCTGGTTTGGGAGGCGGACGCTTTCAAACTATGTTTCGCATTATCATACCCTCAGCACTTCCAACTATTACCACAGGTATTTTACTCGCTGCTTCCCGGGCTGCGGGCGAAACCGCACCGCTGATTGTAACGGCGTTGTCGAGTCAATTTTGGCCTCCTTTAGTTGATAAGTTGGGCGAGATAATGCAGTCTCCTATAGGTGCAGAAACTATCTCAAAACTCAAAGAAATTCCAGAGACCCTGCTAACTCCAACTCCTTCTATGTCGGTATTAATATATAGCTACGCCAGCTCTCCTTACAAGGAGCAGAACGAATTGGCGTGGACTGCTGCCTCTGTCCTTTTGGGCATGGTTTTGATTGCTAGCGTCGCATCCCGTACAGTAACTCGGAAACGCTTGCAAAACCGATAAATCAATAACTAAAGTGCATCTCTCAATCAAATATTAACCATATAACCAGGCAAATAATGAAACCTAAAGCTAACTTGAAAGCAGAAAACTATACAGAGCAATTCCTAGACGATGCTACCCCGGAAATTGATCCCAATGCAATGCCAGCACTGCGGGTTCAGGACTTGAGTTTTTATTACGGAACTCACAAAGTCTTAGAAAATTTATCGATGAATATCCCTCACCCGCAAATTACGGCGATTATTGGCCCTTCAGGTTGCGGCAAATCTACGTTTCTCAAAGCTCTCAACCGGATTGGTGAATTGGAGGGAAAGGTTAAAATCAAAGGAAGAGTAGAGTTTTTTGGACAGGATATTTACAGCCCAAAAGTAAACATTAATAGTTTGCGCCGCCAAATTGGGATGGTGTTTCAAAGACCCAATCCTTTTCCGCTGAGCATCTACGATAATATTGCTTACGGGGTGAGAATTTTTGGTCGCAAAAGCAAAGCAGAATTAGATGAAATTGTGGAATCGGCACTCAAAAGTGCGGCGCTTTGGAATGAAGTAAAAGACGATTTGAAGAAATCGGCTCAGGGGATTTCGGGGGGACAGCAGCAGCGACTTTGTATTGCTCGCGCTTTGGCTGTGAAGCCGAAAATTTTGCTGATGGATGAACCTTGTTCTGCTTTAGATCCGATTTCTACGATGAAGATTGAGGAGTTATTTCAGACTCTGCGGCAGCAGTTAACTGTTGTGATTGTGACGCACAATATGCAGCAGGCGGCTCGCGTTTCTGATTACACGGCATTTTTTAATACTGATGAAAGCCGCATCGGCCGCATGGTTGAATTTGGGCCGACAAGTAAGATTTTTACTTCTGCGGGCAATTCGAGTACGAGGGATTACATTCAAGGCCGTTTCGGTTAATACTTGCATCTTGAACCTCTTTCAGAACAGGCAAGATGCCTGTTCCACAACAGATAAACATTTTTGTGTATCTCTGGCATTTTGCCTGCTAGAATTATGTCTTTAGAACAGGCAAGATGCCTGTTCCACAACAGATAAACATTTTTGTGTATCTCTGGCATTTTGCCTGCTAGAATTATGTCTTTAGAACAGGCAAGATGCCTGTTCCACAACAGATAAACATTTTTGTGGAGCTGGCATCTTGCCTGCTATAGTTATGTCTTCACCACTTCTGAAGCGAGAGTTGGGTATTTTCGGCGCTACTCTGATGGGGCTGGGCTCGATTGTGGGCACTGGGGTATTTGTGAGTATCGGCATTGCTGCGGAAGTTGCGGGGCCGGGAGTGATTTTGGCTGTAGGTATTGCAGCTTTTGTTGCTGTTTGCAATGGCCTTAACAGCGCTCAATTAGCAGCTAATCATCCTGTTAGCGGCGGTACTTATGAATATGGCTACAAATATCTCAATCCTTGGCTGGGTTTCACTGCCGGCTGGATGTTTTTGTTGGCGAAAACGGCTTCTGCGGCTACTGCTGCTTTAGGTTTTGCGGGGTATTTTTTAAATGCAGTTGGTGTAGCCGATCGCACTTACCTGATCCTAACAGCTTTAGTCGCCCTCGCCACCATCACTTTAATTGTATTGACGGGAATTAGGCGATCGAATATTGCCAATACTGCCATAGTCTCAGTTACACTCCTATCCTTAGCGGTGTTTGTTGCTGTCGGTTTGCCAGAGGTAAAGTGGGAAATAGCCACCGTACAGAATGATAGCTCGATCGGCTCCATCTTCCAGGCCACCGCCCTGATGTTTGTCGCTTATAGCGGTTACGCCCGCATCACCACAATGAGCGAGGAAGTGCGGGAACCGAGGGAAACCATTCCCAAAGCCATAATTTTCACTTTGGTGCTGACAATGCTGCTTTACGTCGGGGTAGCAGTAGTTGTCGCGGGCGCGGGGGGAGCCGATAAATTGTCGTTACAAATAGGCGGCACGACGGCACCCTTGGAAGTCATCGCCCGCAGTTTCCCAATTCCGGGAGTTTCTCAACTGCTAGCCGTCGGCGCAATTACCGCTATGTTGGGAGTTTTGCTGAACTTAATTTTAGGGCTGTCGCGCATCTGGCTGGCGATGGGGCGGCGCTTGGATATGCCGAGAGTCTTGGCGCGGCTGAATCCTTCGGGGACAACTCCCTACGTGGCTGTGGTGGTTGTCGAAGTGACGATCGCACTTTTAATCCTCGTCGGCGATGTCAAAACCACTTGGTCATTTAGCGCTTTTAGCGTTTTGATTTACTACGCTATCACCAACCTCGCTGCGCTGCAACTTACAAGCGCCGAAAGGCTTTATCCGCAGTGGTTGGCTTGGGTAGGTTTGGGGAATTGTCTGTTTCTGGCTTTCTGGGTGGAGAGGGAAATTTGGCTGACAGGATTGGCGTTAATTATCGCTGGTTTAATTTGGCGGGCGATCGTCCGACTCCCGGCGAGAAACTAGAAGTGTGATAAATTGAAACAGCATCCCGCATTGTAGAGGGCCATGCCCGATCGAACTTCCGAGCTTGCGACTCAAGAATCTCCCGCATTCAGCGCCATCAGTCGCTATATAGCTCAAACCCTAATTACCATTCAGGAACAGCATCCCGAATGGATAACTGAAAAATACAGGAAAACCCCCTGGGCCAAACCTGATTTTCAGTCAGTTTTGATTGGAAAATTGACAAAAAGTTTCACAGTAGCCAGCGATACAGATTCCCTGCTGCTGACTGCAAAAAAATACCTACAAATTCTGCTGATTCCAGAATTCGTTAATTCACCTCAATTCAGCAAATTATGTGCCAAAATTCAGCAGCTAGCCCAATCTCAAACAGCACCACCTAAATCACAAAACTCAGTTTCGTCCAAACCTCTAACTCCCACCACGAATCAAACAAATTCGCTTCCTATCGGCATTGCTATCTTGCTTCTAGATGTCGAAAACTTGCAACTCACCATCGAAACCGAAAAATTCCTAGAGGGAATTTGCCACTATCCCATCCAAATCAAAGTTGCCTTTGCCAACTGGCGCAGCATGGGCAAGAAAGATGCCGAATTTCACCAGCGCGGCTATCAACTAATTCACGTCCCCCCCGGCAAAGACAGCGCCGACTTAAAAATGGCTACAGTCGGCGCATCGATTTTCGTACATTACCCCACAGCCAAAGAGATTTTTGTCTGTTCGTCCGATCGCGCCCTCACTCACCTCAGCAATACACTGCAAGCCCACGGACTAACCGTTTTTCAAGTCCGCAAACAAATAGATAAAATCATAGTTTTAAACAGCAAAACCGGACAAGTGGAAACCCATTCTCTTGTAACTATGCCGGAAATTACACCTCTAGAACAATTAGTTATTCAACTAAAAGAATTAATCAAAAAAGAGCAAAAACGCACCTCTACTCAGTGGATAAAACTTTCTACTGTTTCAGCTCTCTTTAGGGAAAATTACGGCTTAGTCCTCAATCAAGTTGTTGCCCATCATTTGCTGGGTACTAAGACCAGGGATATCTTTCTGAAATATCCCACCGATTTTGTCCTCCACAAACCCTCAGAAACTGCTCAAACTTATGTCACTCTTTTTGAAGTCAAGCTGTCGCCCCCACCGCCAATACTTAGCCAAGAAAATCTGAATAACAACCACCCAGCACCTGCGACTTTGACCGATATTAATTCTCTGGAAGACTTGGAAAGAGCTCTTGTCAAAATCGTTGGCGACTTAACCGACAACTCTCCTGAAAATTCTGTATTTCTCTCCAATGTAGGCAGCGAATTTCACCGACAATACGGCAAACAAATTACCCAAATAATTAAAGATTTTAATCTCGGTAGAAAATTTACTAAATTTTTGCAATCCTGCGCTTCTCTCCAGCTAAAAAAAGCCGAAAAAGGCTGGCAAGTTTCTCTCAATTAATTAAAAATTAAAACATATCAACCTCCCCATTACTAGCAACTTGAGTTATGATACAATCGGAACGTAAAGAAATGTAAAGGGATATGCACGACAAAGTTGTGGTTGTGGTGGGTGCGACTGGCGGCATCGGTTCAGCGGTGGCCCGCAAACTCGCTGATGCGGGTGCGAGGCTAGTGCTCGCCGCCAGAGACAGCAGTAAGTTAGACGCTTTAGCTAGCGAACTTTCGGCAATAGAGGTACTGTGCGTGCCCACAGATATCACCGATTTGCCCCAAGTCGAGACGCTGATGCACAAAGCTGTGGAACATTTCGGACAAATTGATGCCCTCATAAACGCCGCTGGTGCCGGAATTCTCAAGCAGTGGAACAAGTTAGAACCCGCTGATTTAGATGCAATGCTTGACTTGAACTTGAAAGGCAGTTTTTACACGTCTCAAGCCGCGGCGAATGTGATGAAAGAGCGTAAATCCGGCCACATTTGCAATGTCATCGGGATTTTGGGCAAGCATTCGATGGCGATGGGAACCGCTTATTGCGCTTCAAAGTTTGGGGTAGTTGGTTTCAGCAAGTGCATGGCAGATGAACTGCGACGCTACGGCATTAAGTTTACGCTATTCTATTTTGGCGGAGTAGATTCTCCGTTCTGGGATAATGTGAGTTTGAAGGTAGATAGGTCAAAAATGCTGAGTACCGAAACTGCCGCCAATGCGATTATTTTTGCTCTTTCGGCTGACCCGCAAGCTGTGCCGATGGAGATTAATATTCAGCCGGAAAGTCATTTATTCTTTTAGCGATTGAGGAGTCAATCGATTTTCGATTTTCGATTTTCGATTTTCGATTTTCGAGGCGACCCCACGGATCAATGCTCTTTCTTGAGGATTTTCGATTTTCGATTTGGGATTGATTCCACGGATAAATCACGTGGCGGGTATCACCTTTGAAATTCGCTTGTCATTTGAAGGCAGAAGACAGCTTCGATTTTCGATTTTCGATTTTCGAGGCGACCCCACGGATCAATGCTCTTTCTTGAGGATTTTCGATTTTCGATTTGGGATTGATTCCACGGATAAATCACGTGGCGGGTATCACCTTTGAAATTCGCTTGTCATTTGAAGGCAGAAGACAGTGGCGCCTCAAGCCCCAAAAAATTATCATATCTTTAGGTTTGAGAACTTGCACAGCACCTAATTATGTAGAGTGCTCTTCTGCCGCGCACCTTACCCATATAAGTAGCACGTCAAACCATTTTTTTGCCTTAGTCCTATTGGCGAAGGTCTAGCGGTCAAACCTAAGTTATCGCAGACAACGGGTTTCTTTTAAGTGCCGGCTTATTTCTGCCTTCAGAGGGAGCTAAGAGATTCAATCTTTAGGTTATTATTAAGTGGGCGCGCAATAAAAAGTATGAAAAATATCCCTTACTCAGTCCCTCCTTTGCAGTTTCGCCTTGAAAATCAGCAGATTTTCCATTTTTCAGTTTCCATTTTCAATTATTGATTATGGAGTTCGATCGCATTCAATTTTACGTTGAAAACGCTAAAGTATCCCGCGACTGGTTTGTCAGCCAGTTAGGCTTTCAATCCATAGCAGGTTATGCCAACAGCCACACTTACACTGAAGTTGTCAACAGTGGCAATGTATGTTTTGTTTTATCTTCGCCCCTGACACCCGCTAGTCCCGCTGCTAGTTGGTTGAAGTTTCATCCTCCAGGGATTGCCGATGTGGGTTTTCGGGTAAAAAATATCGAATTAGCGCTAGCTAGAGCGGCTGCTGAAGGTGCTAAAATCCTGGAACCGATTCAAGAAGACCTAAACGCAGGAGGCTATTTTAAGCGGGCAAAAATCGCAGGCTGGGGCGATTTAAGTCATACGCTGGTGGAGCGAATTGGCAGCCATTCACTGCTATCGGCTTCGGATAAGCTGCCGTTGTTTACCCGGATTGACCACGTAGTGTTAAATGTTGAATCTGGGGATTTATCAAGTGCTGTTAGTTGGTATCAAAAAATATTAGGTTTTCAACGGCAGCAAAATTTTGACATTCAGACTGAGAAATCGGCTTTGCGGAGCCAAGTTATGGTGCACGCTGAAGGTGGGGTGCAATTCCCGATTAATGAACCGGCATCAGCTAATTCTCAAATTCAAGAGTTTTTGAGTGCAAATCGGGGGCCGGGAATTCAGCACATGGCTTTGCAAACTAATAATATTGTGGGGGTTGTTGCGGATTTGCGATCGTGCGGTTTGCCTTTTCTGCCGGTTCCTCCAACATACTACTCGGAATTGCAGCAGCGGCAAAACTATTTGCCCGCAGATTGGCAAGCAATTGCAGCTTGTCAAGTTTTGGCAGATTGGCAAGAAGATACTCCCGCAGCGATGCTGCTGCAAATCTTTACCCAGCCAATTTTTTCAGAACCGACTTTCTTTTTCGAGATTATTGAGCGCCGAGTTAGTTTAGTTAACGGCAAACAGGTGCAAGCTGGAGGTTTTGGGGCGGGTAATTTTCGAGCTTTGTTTGAGGCAATTGAACGCGAACAAATGAAGAGGGGAAGTTTGAGAGATGATTGATAAAACTTCCACTTTTGATGTCATAAAGGCGGGTTAATCAGCACTGCGATATCTTTCCAACCGTAGGCAATTTCTTTGAGTGCAACTCCTGCTCTAATTGTTTGCTGTTCGTCTACTTTTTCACCTCCTAAGAATTCATAAAACCTATAGGCTGGATTGTCTCCTAGTACCCAAACTAGCATCGAGTTCAAACTTAATTCAGCCAATTTTGTGGCAACTGTTCTCACGAGTTGCCTTCCGATGCCTTGACGCTGATATTCTTCCAAAATATAGATGGCAAATAATTCTCCTTTATATAAATATTTGCCGGTGCGCTCGCAACCACCCGCAGCAAAACCCACAATTTCTCCCGATTCATTCTCAGCAACGCAGACAAAAACGCCAGTATTTTTGACGTTTGCCAGGATTTCTTGCCAATTGCTTTCTCGCTTTTCATAGGATAACTGTGCGAGGTAATCTGTCGGTATAATTTTTCGGTAAGCTGTGCGCCAAGTATCTAGATTCACCCGTGCGATTGCAGGTGCGTCAGCGATGTTAGCTTCTCTCACAATCATCAGAACATACTCCTTTCGGGCCCTGAAATTCTATTTTCAAGTCTAGGGCAACTATACGATCGCGTCCTTCTAGTTTAGCTCGATACAGCGCTCGATCGGCCTGTCCAATCAACTCCTCGATCGATAAACCAGCAGCAGGTACAGTAGTAGCGATCCCCATACTGAGAGTTATAAACTTACTTACCTTGGAAGCAGCATGAAAAATTGCCGCTGCTTTCAAATCGCTGCGAATTGATTCAGCTACTCGCTTTGCTCCTTGCACATCAGTTCGCGACAAAATTACTGCAAATTCTTCGCCACCGTAGCGGCAGGCTAAATCTCCCGCCCGCTGAGCGTTGCTAGCTAAAATCTCGGCTACTTGTTTTAAACATTCGTCGCCTCCTTGATGCCCGTAATGATCGTTGTAAAGTTTGAAAAAATCGATATCGCACAAAATTAAAGATAGCGACTCTTTTTCTCGCTCCATCAACTGCCATTCTAACTCCAATTTTTTGTCAAAACAGCGACGGTTGGGAATTTGAGTCAATCCATCCACCGAAGCGAGCCGCTGCAATTCCATGTTAGCTGCTTGTAATTCTAATTTGGCTTGTTCTAAAGCTAAATTTTGCTTAGCTAATTCTTCACTTTGGCGTTTTTCTTGTTCGTACAAAAATCGGATTGAAGCTTCAGCTTCTTGCAATTCTTGCTCTGCATATTTGCGCTTGACAAATTCTCCTAATTGAGAACTTACCACAGCTATGATCTGAAGTAAATCTTGATCCGGTGGCAGTTCTTCCCGGCAAAAAAAAGTCATTACTCCTACAACTTGGCTCCTCGCGTGAATGGGGAAACCGAATCCCGATCGCAGTCCTGCTTCCTCGGCCAAGCCCGATCGCACGAAATTGGGATCGCCCACAAGATCAGTAATCCACTGCGTAGAACCGCTCTTGGAAACTGCTCCGGGCAAACCCTCACCCGCCCCCAAAGTAATCTGCTGGTCGTTTTCGGCAAACTCCCTAACTTCCTCCGCTGCCTGCCAAACGGCCACCCGCCGCCAACAAGGAGTTTCCTCGATCGGACAGCAAAGTGGCAGGCACCACAGCGGATCTTTTTCAGATTTTATTTCCTCACCCAATCTAGTTTCTTTCTCCGCCTCTGCAGGCGTCCAAAGTTCGCCAAAATCCCACCCAAAACTTTGGCAAATAGCTTGCAAAATTTTCGGAGTTGCGCTATCTAGAGAAGTTGATTCTGACAGGATATGAGTCACCGCATACTGTGCTTCTTGACACTTTTTTATGCGTTGTTGCTTGGTAATGTCTTTGCCGATATAAACAAAATCTTGTATAACCTCGCTATCTGCATCCGGGTTTCCTGGGCTTGTCTCGAAAGTAGAGCATGAAAACGCAACAATCAGCTTTAAACCTATTTTCGTTTGGCAAGCTACTTTTACTTGAGGCCAATATTCGCTTTTAAGTGCAGGAGGTAGCTGGCTGACTTTGCGTAACAATTCCTCCTCAGCCGTAATCAGGGATATGGATTGGCCGATTAATTCCGATTCGGTATATCCAAATAATTTCTGTGCAGCTTGATTCACTTTTTTGATTTGGCCCGATGTTCCTGTTACGAACAAAACATCACCTAGGGAATTAATAATTTTGTCAATGTAATCGCCAGTCGCCGCTAAGTAATCGACTTTCATACTGTTTTCGTTGACAGCCTGAACCATGATTTTCTGAGCTGCAATGCTATCTGTCACATCTTCGCATAAAATAATCAATCTGTCAGCATTGGCTTGTCCCTTATAACCAAATATGTACAAATTTAGATACAAATAAGATCCGTCTTTGAGAAGTCGGTTAATTGATTTTAACTGAAAGTCTTGTTCTCGTTCTTCAATAATATCTTCAAGGATTCCTTCAATTCCAATCAGTTCGGGAAAACTATCGCGCACGTCTTTTCCTTCGGCTACTTCTTCATGAATGTAGGCAAAATCTTGCACTTTCAAAGATATTTCTTTAATCTTAAGTTCCCGATCAACTGCGAGGTATTCCATCCTGCGTAAGGATAACAGCTTATAAAGAAGAATATTCATACTTCTGGCGCTGCTCTCTACAGTTAATGTTGGAAGTATTTCGTTATTGTAGAGCATCACTCTCCAAGGTTAGCCGGTAAAGTTAGTTGTTGTTTGGCTGCGATTTATCATGGGAATTTTTATACTGGCAGATGTCATCACCTGTTACCGCTGGCTAATTTATGCAAACAGTACACTTTGGAGTCTCCAAGCAGTTTTTTGCCTATTTTAAAAATGAGGCAAAATATTAATTTGACCCACTTTTTTTTGAGAAATGGTCGTCAAAATCAGCCTCAATTGAGGTAGAAATTTATGAACAATATGTATCGGTTTACACTATTTGTCCGGCACATTTTAATTTTAAATTCCCCGATCTGGCTGACAACCGCTCAAGTTAAGGAACAGCACAGTTTAATTCAAATGTTTGCTTTAATTAGCACCATTCCTATAGACCTTACCTCCCCTGGGTATTTGTGTCAATTTTTGTAAAGAAAGTGTTACCTTTAAATGATATAGTATCGAAGGATTTGTATACAAAGCTTAAAAATACTCTGCTAAATGCTGAGACTTATTACCGACTTTGACGGCCCGATCATGGACGTGTCCGATCGCTACTACCGAGTTTACCAGTATTGTCTTGCCGAGACTCAACGTGAGGGGCAACCAGTGCGCGAACTCCCCAAGGCAGAGTTTTGGGACATGAAGCGCGCGCGGGTTCCCGAAACCGAAATCGCCATCCTCTCAGGATTAGACGCAGCCCAAGCCCGCGATTTTGCCCAGAAGCGCCGTCAAACCGTCCACACCCTACCCTACATGATTTACGAT
Organism: Microcoleus sp. K1-B1; assembly: GCF_036704705.1. Classification (NCBI taxonomy): domain Bacteria; kingdom Bacillati; phylum Cyanobacteriota; class Cyanophyceae; order Oscillatoriales; family Microcoleaceae; genus Microcoleus; species Microcoleus sp. K1-B1. The sequence continues at coordinate 16,537 of NZ_JAUBSH010000042.1, forward strand.
CAACCAGCTCCCGGCGCTGTCGAAACTCTCGAAAAGGTGCAGCGCGCTGGAGTAGACTTAGCGGTGATGACCATGCGCCGCGTTAGGGAACTAGATGAAGCCTTCAACCGCTGCAATTTAGGGCAATTTTTCCCAGAAAACCGCCGCTATTGCCTCCCCAACGATTACGTTAAAACCGGGGATGTCAAAGATAAGCCCCTGCTGATGGCAAAAGCTCTCGCCGAACTGCCGCCGGCTTCTGACACTTGGATGGTTGGGGATACGGAGGCAGACATTGTAGCAGCTAAAACGCACGGTGTCAAGGTAATTGGTGTTTTGTGCGGAATTCGCGATCGCACTCAACTAGAAATGCACCAACCGGATTTAATTGCTAACAATTTGAGCGAAGCAGTTGAGATTATTTTAGATAGTCAGTTGTCAGTTGTCAGTTGACAGTTGACAACTGACTGTTGGCAGTGGTTAATTATTGTTATTGGTTAATTGTTATTGGTTGGTTCGTAGGTTTTAGGTGTTAGTAGTTAGTTGATTGTTACCAATTACTAATTACCAATTAACAATTACCAATAACTAATGACTGTTGATGGTTGACTAATGATTGATGACTGTTGACAACTGACAACTGTCAACTGTCAACTGTCAACTGACTATCGCAGAAAACTGCTGACCAGCCACAGAATTAAAAACGTAAACAAAGCGATAAATTTCTCTGTTGTTATAAATGCCGGACTGACCAAAGAACCCAAAAAGCCTCCTAGCAACAAGCCTATAACCAAGCCAGCCACAGTCAGCAGCACAGCCCGACCAAATTTTTGTTCCTTGCGATTAACAAAATAAAGACAACTGCCGACCCCAAGAGCCAGAGTCAACTGTAGTAAACCATCATTAGCTGCCGGATAAATACTCAGTCCGCCTAACCCCACATACACCCCAGCCGGCCACAAAATGTCCGATCGACTAGGAGTATCGATTAGCCGCTGCAACCAAGCTGGGCTGCCACTAGGAGGAGAGGGAGTAAAGCTTGGGGGTGGGGGAGTCAGTCGTTCGGGAAAGCGGATGCGTTCGGGTACTTTAATTTTCCCTTCCTGTCGCTGCCGCAGGCGATCCATAAGGATCGCGTCGTAAGCGGCTTCGAGCAATTCCAAACGTTTCTTGTCACCGCTGTACTGCTCAGCTAGGCGCGTGCGGGCCTCTTGCACTTCATCAAAGGAAGCATCTTCATCGACTTCAAGAAGTTGATAGGGAGTTGGCTCACTCATGGTAATAACCCGCTGAATACTCTCGTTATAGAGCAATCTTAACAAGAGAGGAAAGCGGGGCGGGAGCTCTGCCGCTTTCCCAAAAGTTTTGCTGCTAGTTTTTGGTGCTTTAAAACAGGAACCAGCAAACCTTACGAAAATAGAAACTAGAAGGCATTTGGCATTCGTAAATAAAAAATAATGAATCCAAAGATTTTTATTTTTATCTGGGCCGTCTAAAATTTTACCTTCTGCCAAATGCCCTCAGAAGGGACTTGTCCCGCAGGCACTCACAATTCCCGACCACTGGACTTTTTTAAGTCGATCGCGACGGTAGGAAAAAAAGCGATCCGAGTCAGAATAAGTACAGAAAGGAGCGATCGCCACTTGAGAAAGATCGATTCCCAACTGCTGCAATTGCAGAGCATTGCAGAGGCGAACATCCAAGCGTACTTTTCCCGGTTCTGGATCGGCTAAGACAGGCGTTTCCGGCAGTTGATGCAAAAACTCTAGAATGCCGTCTGCTGTCGCACTAACGGCACTCTTAGGAGCAATGGTGGCTCCCAGTTCCGCTGCTACTTCCACAGATACCTGGTAAACCTCTCCAGTGATCGCCGGCCCCATAGCAATCTTCAGATTTTCTAGTTGACTGCCTTGTGCCACAAGTTGAGCGATCGCCTCTGGTAATATCTTAGCAGCAGTCCCGCGCCAACCCGCGTGAACTGCAGCAACGAGTCCCGTGCGATCGTCAGCAATCAGCACCGGCACACAGTCAGCCGAGCAAACCCACAGCGCCTCCAATTCTCGATGGGCAACCAAGCCATCAGCCTCAGCATAGCTTGGGGCAGCGGTTTCCGGGCCCGGAGCCACAACCGGTGACAACTCAGTGGTTTTGAGTACCGCATTGCCGTGTACCTGTTGGAGTCGGTAAACCTTAGCTCCAGGTTCGAGAACTTCCGTCAGATCGATCGGCCCCTGGGGCGAGAAATCGCGAGTAAAAAAGCCGTGAGACCAGCGAGAAAGCAAGCTGCAAGTCAGATACGGCAAGCCTTCAGAACTCTGCCACTCCCAACTGATACCGTCAGGCTGTCCGAACCACTCAGAGTTGGGAAAATTTGTCAAGGGATCGCCAGCTACAGTCATGAAACCTATCCTTACCCAAGCGCATCATTTAGCTTGTATTCTAAACAATCAAAAATTTTGTCCGCGAAGTTTAAAGGCAAGGCCAGGTTTCAGGAAAAAATCGGGATGAGTCGGCAGTTTTAGGAGAACCTACTGCGCCGAAATTTTGCATAACCCGAGAAATATAGGCAACTAATTAACATAGAGGAACGCCAAAGCGCTATCATCAGTGTGGCCATCACAGACTTTTAGGCAAGTGCCATCGGGATCAAAAACACCGGATATCGATCGCGACTGAATGCGTAAGGCATTTGAGCTTGTTCGATGTGCAAAAAAAATTGCCTCAAGCCCGGTAAAATCAGTTAGGCCTGTATATAAAGACAAGGATTGCCATACATTCGATCCTGACTTCGAGATCCTTGTGCCCCCTGTTGAGTTGGGAAAAAAAATCGTGAAACCAGTTCCAGACAAGCAAATAACAGCCCATTTGAACACCAAACAGCAAAAAAAGAACCCTACAGGCGCCCGGAGTCGATCGCGCCTTTTGTCCGATCGCTCACTGCTGGTGGGACTGGGTTGCCTTGCCAGTCTGGGACTGCTCAGCAAAGGCTTAGTTTGGGCCCAAGCCGAAACTCCGCCAGCAGAACAAGCCGTGCCCGGCGCAGCAGACCTCCAGCCATTATTTGAAGCTCCTCTCCCGCCCCCGGAACCCGAATACAGCCAAGTGGAACCAGAACCATACCCTGAACCGCAGGCAGAAGTTCCACCGTCCGAGCCTTTCGATCCCGAACCGGCCTGGGAGCCGGAGTACGCCAGCGAACCACCTCCCACCGAATATTATCTGCCGGAGCCAGCGCTGATTCCTCTGCCAGAAGCGACGGCCCAGGAGCCGCCTTTTGAAGCCCCAGTTAACCCAGCCCACGCTGAAATCGACCAAACAGACTACAGCGTTGGCGCTACCAGCGAGTACCAAGAGTACGAAGCGCCAACAACCATAGAGTTTGCAGAACGATCAACTGGCTGCGAAGGAGAAGGCGGTTTGTGCGCGCCTCCTCCTGTTTCCGAGCCAGTAACGGCAGATGCAGGAGAACCCAACTACAGACAGGAACCTCCGATCGCAGACGACGGCTATATTGCAGCCCCTCCTCCTCGAAATCTGCCAGAAAGCCTTCCGGGCGAAGTTCGGGGAACTGTCGCCGGAAATAGTAGCGGAAATCCTGTCAGTAAACTCGGTCAAGCCGTTCAAAAAATAGGCAGCCAGGTTTGGAGGGATTCAAACCCACCGGAATCTGGTTACGCACCCCCGCGCTACTCGGCTAACGCAGGCTACTCTGCAGACGCAGGCTACTCTGCAGACGCAGGCTACTCCGCAGACAATGGATACTCCGCAGACGCTGGGTATTATGCCGGATCTGCATCTTACGGCGGCGGCGCTCCAGCGCCCAGCATGGGACTCGGGCCGGTTCAAGTCGGTGCCGTTAGTGTCAGCAGCGGCAGCAATACCGGTTTTGCTTACTACAATCTCACGCCGCGTCCCCCAGGCGTGCCCGGAAATGGCAACACCAGCTTGCTGTTTCCGCTATCTATTGCTTCGGCAATTACTTCGCCGTTTGGGTGGCGGACTCATCCAGTTCTGGGCTACGGCAGGTTTCACACCGGAACTGACTTGGGGGCCCCGATGGGAACGCCCGTACTGGCAGCCTATGCGGGTCAAGTGGCGATCGCCGATTGGTTGGGCGGCTACGGTTTGACGGTGGTTCTCAACCACAACAAAAAGTCTCAGGAAACTCTCTACGCCCACCTTTCGGAACTGTTTGTGAAACCAGGAGAGTGGGTGAAACAGGGAGAGACTATCGGCCGCGTCGGCAGTACAGGAATGTCTACAGGGCCTCACCTTCACTTCGAGGTTCGGCAAATGACTGATCAGGGTTGGGTGGCGATCGACCCGGGCTCTCAGCTAGAATTCGCTCTGGCAAAAATGATCGGCAGTTTGGAAACCGCCAAAGTACCGCAAATGCCGAAAATGGTGGAAATACAAACCGCTAACTCACTAAAGGATTTGGAAAGCGATCTGCCCCAGCTTCCACCTCTGCCGCTGGGAATGGACATCGAAGTTCACAACCTCCAGCCGCCATTCCCAGAACTGTTAAAAGCTGACATTTCTAAGCAGCCCAAAGATACCGAAGCAGTCAAACAACCCAAAACTCAGAAGCAAGCTAACAGGTAAAAATTGGGGATTGCCTAGATAAATTTTCTTGTGGAACGGTCGAAAAGCCCAACCCCTACTCCCCACAAGAAAATTTATGTTTGGTGCAACGAACCCGCGAACTCGTGGCTTTTCCTCGTTACCAGGCTCTTTTGGGTAACGAGGAAAAACTGATAAAAAATGGTAACTTGCAGCTTATGCTAATAGCGCAGCATTTGTGGGAATTAATTTTATTTCTGATTATTGTAGTCGGGCCGATTCCCTTAAGCTTGTCTCTTGCCTTCGAGAATGAGAAACAAAACAATAACTATTCATTTCCCCATTTTATCCTCGTACTCGTGACGGGATGGAGTATTGCCCAAGTTTGTCTCGGCTTGATTTTAGGAAGTGCCGATCGACTAAACATTTCTGCGGTGATTATAGCAGAAATTCTGATTTGTGCGATCGGCTTCATCCTGATTTATACCAAAAACCACAAAACTTTTACCTTCTCGCAGTGGCCGATTCCCCAACTCAAGCAACCTCTGAGCAAATCCGAACGCCTAATTATTTTTGCCACCGCTATTGCAGGATTTTTGCTGTTGGAAACTCTCGCAAGCAAACCCACAACCAATTATGACTCATTGTGGTTTCACCTGCCTGCGATCGCCCGATGGTATCAAACCCATTCATTTACATTATTAGATGCCGCCGGAAATTGGATTTTTGAACAAGATCAAGCTAAAGTATATCCCTACAATTGGCACGTTTTATCTACTTTGTGTGTGCTTCCCTTCGGAGAAGATTTTCTAGCAGCTTTTCCCATGCTAATTGCGTGGCTAGTTGAGGGAATTGCCGTCTATCTATTAAGCGTAAAATTTGGATCAACCAGACTTCACGGTATGGCAGCAGCATCTTTAGTATTGACATTACCGATGATGCTCAACCAAGTTAACACCATTCAGCCAGACTTACCGCTAGCTGCAATATTTACAGTGGGTTTATATTTTGGTTTGTCCTATCATAGCAGCCGATCGCAATCGGAACTCTCCCTATTTTTAGCAGCCGCAGGAATGCTAGCCGGAATAAAAATCACGGGAATAATCTATGCAGCCTCACTTTTAGGAGGATTAGCAATATTAGAAATTAAAAGATTCGCGGTTAATAAAAAATCTACACCAGCTAAATTTAGAATTTGCCACTTTCTCAAACCAGTCTTGCTGTGCGGCATAGCTTGTTGCGTGCTTTTAGGAGGTTTTTGGTATGCGAGAAACTTGTTGCAAATCAATTATCCTGTCGGCGAAGTCGGCGATATTCAAGTTCCCTTAGAGCCTGTTCCCTTACCGTCTCCTTTACCTCCGGTACAGCCGCCGCCCGCTTCGCCACTTCTAAAGATTTGGCAAAGCACTTTAGCAGCTCAATTTAATCCCAGCAATATTTCCCACTGGCAAACTCTCGGCTTACAAATTATCATTAGATTGCAACTGCCCTTTCTGGCGATCGCGCTTCAGGTAATGGCAGCGCCTCTGGCTTTTATCCAGGGTAAAACCAGAATAATTAATCAAAATAATATTATTTTAATTATACTTCTCGCCAGCACAGGAATTCTGTATCTAATTACACCTTACACGTCCGGTACTGCCGGAGAGTCGATCGGTCAACTCAGCCCTATACTGGGTTTTAACCTCAGATACGGATTTCCCTTTTTAAGCGTACTCGCCATCACCGCAGCAGCTACAGCAACTCTCTTGAAAACTCCAAATCTAGTTGTTCTGGTAGTGGTTTTCTTTAGTGGTTTGTTCGGAATTACTAGCAACACAATTTTTGATTATATTAAAAATGCTTCTTTCACAGGAGATAGTATTGTTTGGGGGAGTTTGTTGATTGACAATTTGAAGTCTAACCCAATAGAAGCTATTCATAGTATCTGGAAAATCTTAGCTCCGATTTGGAAATATATATTACCATATCCGATATTTTATCTTGTGTTAGTGACGCTGGCTGCGATATGGTTGAAAATCAATCCTGGCTTAGGATGGCTGAATCATCTATTTCCTACCCGAAATAAATCGATTTACATAGTGATAATTGGTGTCTGTATAGGATTGATAGTAATTGGTCATTGGAGGGAAAAGCGAGATTTTGCACGCACCGAACTGTATCGCGGAATTTACGAGTATATTGATAAAAATACAGTGCCTGATGAAAGAATAGGCTTCTTTTTAAGTTCGCGCAGCTACCTGTTTTACGGGAGAAATTTGGACAGACAAGTTTTATATGTGCCGTTTAGAGCCGATCGACTTTCGGCATGGATTGACAAACTCCGGCAAAATAAAATTAGGACTGTGGGATTCGGGCCCCTGACTGGGACAGACGCAGCTACCAGAAAAGCTTTATCTTGGCTGACAAGTGCCCAGGGCCCGCTGCAACCAGTTTTCGGTAAAGATTTTAATACTGAGTCGGTGCTATATCGCTTGAAAAATTAAAAGTTATTAGTTACCATGAACCAAGCTAAAACTCTATTTTCAATTATTGTTCCGACCTACAATCGCCCCGATAAATTAGCGGCGTGTATGCAGTCTTTTGTTGAAATTGAATATCCGCGCGATAAATTTCAAGTGATCGTCGTCAACGATAGCACCGAAATCTCTGTAGAAAATACAATTTCGCCTTTTCAAAATCAGCTCAATATCACCCTTCTGACACAACCCAACTCCGGCCCGGCAACGGCGCGAAATACGGGTTCTTTTGCCGCCGAAGGCAAATTTTTAGTGTTTACAGACGATGACTGTACTGTGGGGGTAGATTGGCTGCAAAATCTGGAAAAGCGATTTGTGGAAACACCAGATTGCTTAATCGGAGGTCGAACTGTAAACGCGCTGCCGGATAACATTTATTCTACTGCCAGCCAGCAATTGATCGATTACCTTTACAGTTACTATAATGCTATTGGCGATCGCGCGCAATTTTTCACTTCTAACAATTTTGCCCTTCCGGCTGAGGCTTTCCAAAAAATCGGCGGCTTTGACACGACTTTTTCTCTAGCGGCTGGAGAAGACCGGGAATTTTGCGATCGGTGGTTGCATTCGGGCAATGCTGCCATTTACGCTCCCGAAGTTATAGTCTATCACTCACACGCACTAACTCTTCGCAAATTTTGGAAACAGCAATTCAATTATGGTAGAGGTGCTTTTTTGTTTCAGCAAATGATCTCGAAACGGGGGGCTAATGGGAAACTACAACATCCGTCATTTTATTTGAATTTGCTAACTTATCCATTTTTCCACGCACCGGGCTTTCAAAAGCTATTAATTGCTGCATTGTTTTTAGTTTCTCAGGCGGGAATTGCTGCGGGATTGTTTTGGGAGAAAAACAATTTTGTTGAGGAATAAAGTGGGATTATTGAACCGCAGAGAACGCAGAGGACGCAGAGAGAGAAGTAAGAGTTAGTAGGTGCGTCAGCTTTGAGCGGTCAATTATTAATAAAATAATTCGCTGCCGAGGCATTCTACAACTCAAAAACAGGATCACCTACCTGTTCCACAAATAGTGAGTTTTCTTGTGGGTTGGCAGGATAACAGGCGCGTAAAATGCTTATTGAGGATGGTGTAATACAGCGTATTGCAGGTTTATGAAGTACAGCCCAGAAACCTGGTTTCTTTACCTCATATGTTGCACTATTCTCAATTAGCCTTTTAGGAACAGGCAAGATGCCCGTTCCACAAGAAAATCTACTCTTTGTGGAACAGGCATCTTGCCTGTTCTTGAGAATGGTGCAAGATGTGAGTTTACAGTTCTCGCATCCTTACTGATTCTGTTGCTCGAAACCCGGTTTATCGCGATCAACCTCTACATGGAATATGCTTGATCTCAGATATTAGCAAGGTGCGCCCCGCGCACCCGAAGATTAAATAAATCCGTGTTCTGCTAAGAATTCTGGTGTAATTGTTCCCAAACTGTTGATTGTGGGGGTTTCTTCCCACGGTTCGGGATGGGATTTTGAGCCACTGCGGAGAAATTTGGCGACATATTTGCCGAGAATATCTGCTTCTAAATTAACTAAACTTCCTGGTTGCAAACAACTGAGGTTTGTCTCGGAAAAACTGTGGGGAATTACAGCAATTTCAAACCAATTGCCGTCAGCATCGCAATCTGCCACTGTTAAGCTGATGCCGTTGACGGCGATGCTGCCCTTGGAAACGATGTAAGGTGCGATTTGACGTTGCCATCCCGAATTTGCTGTTGGTGGGGCAGTAAACCGCATCTCCCAAGCGTTGGCGGTTTGGGTTGATGTGGCTAAAGTGCCGATCGCATCTACGTGCCCCGTCACAAAATGTCCCCCCAATTTGCTACCGGCGCGCAGGGAGGTTTCTAGATTCACCAAAGCATCGGGGAATGATCCCAGAGTTGTGCGGCGGAGGGTTTCTGGGGAAGCGACGGCGACAAAACCTTGCGGCAGAACTTCCACTACTGTCAAACAGACTCCATCCACGGCTACGCTGTCCCCAATGGCTAAATCTTGTAAAATCTGGTAGGAGTTGTTTGATGTGCAGGAAATTTGGAAATAATCGTTGCCTAGCGACTTCAGCTTTCCGAGAGATTGAATTAGTCCTGTAAACATAAGTATTTTTCCGTAGTCGATCGCTTATTTACATCAAATCATAGGGACAAACCAGACGCAGCAGCTTTTGCCGTCCCCCTCTCCCCCGGAGTCAATCGAAAATCTAAAATCTAAAATCTAAAATCGATAGTCCCAGATCAGTTGCAGATTCCGGCGAAGATCAAGTCATACTGGATTTAGGTGATCTTTATGTCCAAGTTCTCTACTGCCTTACAGTTTCTTAATTCTATGAGGCCGATCGAATGATTGAAATGAAAGTCGCTGGAATTGCCTTAGATGCAGCCACGCGCAGTCCTATTGTCCTATTGAGAGACGCTACTGAGCGACGGGCTTTGCCTATTTATATCGGTCAGGAGCAAGCAAAGGCTATTATTAGCGCGATCGAAGGCCACAAGCCTCCTCGGCCCTTAACTCACGATCTGATGGTCAATTTTTTAGAGGCCTGGAGTCTTACCTTGGAGCGCATAGTTATTCACTCGCTGCAAGATAACACGTTCTATGCCGTCCTGATCGTCCGTCAGGGAGAAGTTAAAAAAGAGATCGATGCCCGACCTAGCGACGCGATCGCCCTAGCCCTGCGAACGAACTGCCCCATCTGGGTGATGGAAGAAGTCGTCGCCGATGCTTCGATACCAGTCGATCGAGATGCTGATGAGGCCGAACGCCGGGCCTTCCGGGAATTTATCTCAAACCTCCGTCCAGAGGATTTGATCAAGAGAAGCGGCTTCAGCCCGGGCGAAACTTCCTAAACTTTATGCGCTATCGACGGTTTGGCAAAACGGAGTTGCACCTGTCTGTATTTTCCTTGGGAACCATGCGCTATTTGGCTTCTGAGGAAACTGCCGGTCAGACTGTACAAGAGGCTGTGTCTCAGGGAATCAATCACCTGGAAACGGCTGCAGGTTACGGTTGCAGCGAGGAATATCTTGGCGCGGCCCTTTCGGCTGGTTTGTCTGTCGATCGATCGCGCCTTCACGTCACTACGAAAATTTCCCCAACCGAGAATGCAGCAGCAATGGAACGCTGCATCGACGCATCCCTCAAACGCCTGAATTTAGACTATATCGATTGTCTGGCAATTCACGGTTTGAATACTTGGGAACATTTGGCTTGGGTGCGATCGCCCACAGGCTGCATGGAATCTGTACGCAAAGCCCTGGCTGATGGGATCATTCGGCACGTCGGCTTTTCGACTCACGGGCCTCTGGATCTAATTTTGGCTGCAATCAATACAGATTTGTTTGAATTTGTCAATCTGCATTATTACTATTTTTTTCAGCGCAACGCCCCGGCAATTGAACTCGCCAAAGACAAAGATATGGGCGTTTTCATCATTTCCCCGGCAGATAAAGGAGGGCAACTCTACACGCCCCCGGAAACTCTCGCACAATTGTGCTCGCCTTTCTCGCCCTTAGAGTTAAACTATCGATTTTTACTCAGTGATACTAGGATTGGGACTTTGAGTGTGGGCCCTGCAAATGCGACAGAATTAGAGCAACCCCTGAAATATTGCGATCGCGACTTTCCCCTCACCAACGCCGAAATCGCTGCGTTCGATCGGCTAGAATCGGTTATTGCAGCCACTTTGAAAACCGACAAATGCAGCCAGTGCTATGCCTGTTTGCCTTGCCCGGAAAACATCAACATTCCCGAAGTATTGCGACTCCGCAATCTCGCCGTCGGGTGCGACATGACTGACTTTGGCAAATACCGCTACGCCATGTTTGAAAATGCCGGACACTGGTTTCCCGGCAGCAAAGGCAACCGCTGCACCGATTGCGGCGAATGTTTACCTCGGTGTCCCGAAGAGTTAGACATCCCAAGCCTGCTCAAAGATACTCACCAGCGGCTGGGTGGCAAAGCAGGCAGGCGGTTGTGGGATTGAAAAAAAGGTGAAGCAGGGAAAAAGTCGATCGAGCCTATCTAAGTGTTGCAATAATTAAGTTAAACTTTTTTTAAGTGAATTGACTCTATAGTTGATCGAAAAACTACTTAGCTTGCGGACTGTCTGCAGGCATTGGTGTCAACTTAACGTCTTATGTTGTACCCATCTACTGTTTGAGTTCATAGTCTTCCTGATCCCCCCCTAACCCCCCAGGGACAATAACGTCAAAGTCCCCCTTCTTAAGGGGGATTTATGGGGAGCGAGACTCGGCTATAAACGAGAGATACAAAGGGTTTTAGTCTGAAGTTGACACCAATGTCCCCTGTCTGCTCGAAACAAACTTTAAAGAGGAGCCGACAATATATGTAAAAACAACTAAATAAGGCAATCTGATTAACACCTAGAAACTGATTTCTTTGAGAATACCCCACTCATTTTATTGCTTAGTTGGCGCCGACGAGACCGAAGAATTTTATGACGATTGATTAACTGAACTCAATATAAAATATAAAATTTTTCAACAGATCGCTCACGTCGAAGTCTAAAATCTAAAGTCTAAAATCTAAAATTGATTGTTTTCCCGATTAATTGATGGCTTGTCATCTATAACCGATTCAGCATCTACTACTATGGCTCATACTCAGTTAAACGACAGCCAGCAAAATTGTCTGCAGCAAACTAAAGTTGCGACTTCCGAAAGAAGATTGAAAGCAGCTTTCAAGCCGTATACCTACAACTTATCTGTTACCAGAAAACAGCTAATCGGACTGCTGACTTTACAAACAATCTTGCCCGTCGGACTAACGGCAGCAGCACTTTGGCTAACATCGGCAGTTGGAAGCAATCAACTGCAAAATCAAGCTAAATCCGAACTGAGCCTTAGTGAAATTAACTACAATCTCCCACTCGATCGCGCCGCTGACCGTTTGCAAAACTCCTCTGATAGCAAAACGATCGCCCAAATAGCCTTATCTTACAACAGCGGCAAAAAAATATCATATTTGCACAAATCTGTCAATCAAATTCTAGAAAATCAAGTCAAGACAGGGGAAATAGACAGCGCGGTCTTAGTTGGAAAAAACAGGCAGATAATGGTTAGCGTCAACTCTAACCAGAAGGGAAAAAGTTTTAACCTGCAAAAAATAGTTGATCGAGTATTCGCTGCAAAAGAGTCAATTACGGCTACCGAAATCATTGCCAAATCAGAAGTTCAGGAACAATTGGGATCTTTGCCGCCCGGAAAGGTCGATCGACCTGTGCTCGTCCGCTACGCAGCAATTCCCGTAAAAGATCCAAAAACTCAGACAGTGATTGCTGCCTTAGTCTTAAGAAAAATTCTCAGCCCAACTTCGGCAGTTGCTAACACCGAAACCCTCAAATTACAGGGCGGCGGATATCAGGCTATATACGCACCGCTGGCTGACGGCAAATTTGTCTTGGCAAGTTCGCAAGCAGTTACAAAAAACCAACAGTTACCAGACTTGCTGGCAGAACAATCGCTGCTGAAATCTGCACTCGCCGCAGGCGGCAAATCAGTCGCCGGAAACGTACAAACAGGCAGTCAAACTTATGCAGTAGCTGCCAAATCCATTGGCAATTTAGCGGGAAAACCCGCAGCAATTTTAGTGCGGTTCATCCCCCAAACCTCGATCGCAACTTGGTGGGGCAACAACTGGCTGCTGGCAATGTCTGCGGCTGCCGTTGTTCCCTTCGCCTTGGGAGTTGCCGTCACTCGCCGGATTGCCAAACCCGCTAACTCAGATTTATCAACAGCAGATGGGAATTGGGCATCAAACTCCAGCGCCGAACCGCCGCAGCGATCCGGGAATTTGGATCTAATTTATGATAATTTACATTTCGGCGAATTTCCCGATTTATTTCCCAAAAAATCGAGTTTAGATGGTAAATTAGCGGTCGATTTTCGATATAAAAAAATGGCTGACGATCCTCTTCGAGGGCTTCGCCAACGCCCGATCGCAAATCCCCACATCCCGCTCGCTTTTCAACCCCTAGAATTGCCAGAAAACTCCGTCTCAAATCAGTCGCAGCCGGTAAATACAGAACTAGAAAAAAGCGCGATCGCCTTAAATCTAGTCCAGGAAGCTTGGCAAGACTTAAATCGCCTCAACTGGGAATTGCACCCAGAAATACTCGATCGGCAAAACACTCAAAAAGCCCTACGAAAGAGCGAAGCACTGCTGCAAGCGATTTTAGACAACTCAACAGCAGTAATTTACATCAAAGATGTTGACGGAAAATACCTGCTCACCAACCGCCATTTTGACAATTTGTTCGACATCGCCAAAGAGCAAATAACAGGGAAAACCGACGGCGATATTTTTCCCCAAGACAAAGCAGCAGCCTTGCGAGAAAATGACCTGAAAGTTCTCGAATCCTGCTCGCCCCTAACCCTCGAAGAAATCATCCCTCAAGATGACGGCCCGCACACTTATATTTCTCTGAAATTTCCGCTCTGCAACTCCGAAGGTAAAGCTTATGCAGTCGGTACAATTTCTACAGATGTGAGCGATCGCAAACTTGCCGAACGCACCCTAGAAAAAGCCAAAGCAGAACTAGAAATAGAAGTCGAACAGCGCACCCTATTCCTCAAACAAGCCAACGAACTCTTGCGGTTTGAACTCGCAGCCCGAGTCCGCGGCGCCATCACAGTCAGACAAATGACGGCTCAGGTAGCCCGACACGCCAGAACAGTTGACGGCATTCTCGGCGCTTCTCTTGACCTAATTTTTCTAGTTGATCGATCGGGAAAATACACCTATGTCAGCCGCACCGCCGCTCAAGCGGCCGGCCTGAACCCCAGAGAAATGATTGGCAAAACCTGGCAGGAATTAGGCTGGCCGCCAACAATTATGCAGCGGGTTCACCAAGAATGCGAAGGCATATTTGCCACAACCGAGCCCGTGAAAGGCGAAGTAATTGTCCCCACGGCAAACTGGGGAACCCGCGACTACGAGTACATTCTCAGCCCGGTTTGTGCGACAGACGGCAGCGTCGAAGCCGTGGTGGCGACACTGCGGGATATCACCGAACGCAAAGACGCTGAGGAAGCATGGCAGTTGGCCAAAGAAGCTGCAGAACTCGCCAACCGCGCCAAGAGTGCTTTTCTGGCAAACATGAGCCACGAGTTACGCACTCCCCTCAACGCGATTATCGGCTACAGCGATATGCTAGCGGAAGATGCCGAAGAGTTAGGCAACTTACACGTAGTCTCGGATTTAGACAAAATTCGCACTGCTGGCAAACACTTGCTGCGGTTGATAGAGGACATTCTCGACATCTCCAAAATTGAAGCTGACAAGATGGAGATTTACCTCGAAAGCTTCGATGTTGGAGGTTTAATCGAGGAGGTGGTAACAACTATCAAACCGCTAATGGATAAAAACGGCAATACTTTGGAAGTATTGAGTTCTGACAATATCGGCGCGATGCACGGCGATTTGATGAAAGTGCAACAGGTAATGCTGAATTTGCTCAGCAATGCTGCTAAATTTTCTGCTAATGGGACGATCGTGCTTACTGTCGAAAGAATTACCAGTGAAGAATTAAAAAATAAATATCAACCGAGAGTTGCTCAAATGTTAATTTTGGATTCAGACTTTTTAATTTTCCGAGTGACGGACACGGGCATCGGCATGACACCAGAGCAGCAAGAGCGCCTGTTCCAACCTTTCACTCAAGCGGACAATTCAACTACTCGCAAGTATGGCGGTACAGGTTTGGGACTGACTATCAGTCAGCGTTTTTGTCAGATGATGGGCGGCGATATTGAAGTTACTAGCGAGTTAGATTGCGGTTCTACTTTTACTGCTTGTCTGCCTGCTTCATTGTTTAGGCGATCTGAATTTTAACAATGAAAGCAGCAGCAATAAGACCAATAAGAGTCGGCGGTTGAAACCGCTACTGTACAAACAATGTCCGCCTCCACGGACTGAAGAATAATAAAATTAACTTGTTCCCAGGCTATAGCCTGGGAACCTAAATCTAGAGGCTCTGCCTCGCTTGGAAACATGGAGGCAGAGCCTCCGGATCTGCGTTACTAGGCTCCAGCCTAGTAACGAGTAATTTAAAAAATTATCTGCGTTTATCCGTGTTTATCTGCCTTACATCTGCGGTTTCTGTATCAATGAATGATTTATGCAATCTTGTCTAATAAGATGATGAATTACCACAACTTTAGCCACAAAAATCAAGTTTACCGTCGTAGGCATGGCATTTTGACAAAAAGTTTATTTTTGTTCATGATCGCCTGTTCTGCGTGCCTCGGAGCCTTGCTGGGTGAGCAATCTGCGGCTTTTTCCCAGGAGCCGATCTGCCCGACTGGCAGTGCGGCTAATTTCCCGTCGCCCCCGCTTTCGCAAACCGAAAAAAGCGTGCCGAGTCTGTGGTTAGCTCAAAAACAGTTTGGCGGCAAATTGCTCGATCGCTGGTTTGTCGATCCCGGCAATACTTGGGTAATTATCATAGTCAATCGCCAACTTTGGAGTTTGCTCGATTATATGGAACGCTATCAGTTTGTTAATCGCTTTGGCACTGTCGCCAACGATTATGGTTACAATGTGCGAGTTTGCAACCGTCAAGGCACTGCTTTGGCAGTTTATTCGTGTAAGGGCGATCGGCTTAGTTGTCGCATTGATTTAGAATCTCTCTCAAATCCGGGTCTTCGAGGAAGGGTGAAAAGATTTTAGATTAGTGTCCTTACAAGAGTTAGGACACGGCGCCGTGCCTTTGGGAGTGTCAACTTAAGGTCAAACCCATAGTCCGGCAAGGGTTGAAACCCCTGCCTCAAAGCTAAAGTCGTCTGAAGACGACTAATATCAAATCCGTTAGCATCGGAATAGTAAATTCGAGTTCACTGTTTACTGTTCACTGTTCACTGTTCACTGTTCACTGTCAACCGTCAACACTCAACATCATAAGGAGTGTTACCGGAAATGATATAATGAGTTCTTCAGTCCTCTTTGAGAGGACTTTAGCTATTAGACAGGGGTTTCAACCCCTGGCGGACTCGCGGGATGACTAACGAACTTCAGTTGACACTCCCAAAGGCGCGACACCGTGTCCCTATAAGAGCTATGTACCTCGCTGTAATTTAACTTCTCACTACTTGCCTAGTTTCTTGCCAGAGCGATCGATATTGGGCAATCCCCGCATCCCCAAAAGGCAGCAAAAAGTCGCTACTAGCAAGAATCTTAGCATCCGGCAACAATACAGAATTAGTGCGAACAGCTTCCGGCAAATCTTCGGGTTTCATGCCGACAATTATCGGCGAACTAGCCTTAGCCAGCAAAGATAATTGAGGAGCAACCCGAGGTTGTAAGCAAAAATCAATCCATTTTTCCACTAAAGAAACTGGAGTCCCTGATGCTGGTTCTACCCACAAATCTGTCCAAAGTGCAGTTCCCGAAACTGGAATTACTAAAGCAATATCCTTTTGAGTTTGCAGCAGCGGCAGCAAGTCCCCAGATGAACCTACTGCCAACCAAGTATCGCCTAAAATTAATGGTTGCAGGTAAGCGTCAGAACTATAAAGTTTAACTTGTTGGTGCAGATTTGCGAGTTCTTGTTTAAGATTTGGTACTTGATCTAATTGCTGCGTATTGTAAGATTTTCCGAGTTTTTTTAATGTTAAACCGATAACTTCTCTGGCACTGTCTGGTAGAGAAATTCTATCGCGCAATTCTGATCGCCACAAGTCTTTCCAATCTGTCGGAGTCCACCCCAAAGCCTTAAATTTGTCGGTTCGATAGGCAATTACCGTACTTCCCCAGCGGTAAGGTACACCCCAAACGTTTTCTCTGGCATCTAAGAAACCGTCATCGTTTCGCGTTACCAAATTTTGCCACCTTTCGGGCAATTGTGCCCAATTAGCCAACTTAGCAGGATCGATCGGCTTAATCAATTTTTGCCTAATTGCCAAAGTCAGCCAGTAATCTCCCAACATCACCAAGTTAGCTTGATTTTTTGATTCGGGAACCTGTTTCCACTCCTGCAACAGGGCGAATAATTCTTTTAATTGTGCTTCTTGCCTTACCTGCAAAAGTGGAGACGGTTGTACATCGCGGCTAAATTTGCTTACCAGTTGGGCCGGAATACCGTTTTTGAGCGATCGAATTTTGAGAATGGGCTTCGAGTCGCACCCTGCCGCCAATTGACTTAAAGTTAGGGTTGCGGCCCCCAATAGCAAAGACCTTCGTTTCACCTGTCAATCCGCTTTTCTAAATATTGACCCATCGTTTTGTGTTCTACAGCCCGCGAAATAATTGTTTGTCGAGTCCGGTAGTTGGCGCCGATTTGTTTTATTTCTTTTTCAAACACAGAGCCATTGTACTCGGTTCTGCTGCGCTGTGAGTCTGTTTGAGTCTTGCCCTGATTTTACCTTCTACCTGGTCGATCGAGCTTTCCGATGCCGAAAACTCCCTCAACTTAACACCTAATTTCTGTGCTCCAAGTTCCTTTGAGCCAGTTTTGCTCCCCAGCCGGGTCGATCGACTGCATCTGTGTTACATTTTTTAATATAACGAAACAAGGAGAGCGCTGCCATCTGCCGTTGGATGACGCTTTTTACACAACCGAAGTGAAAAATCCTTTTTAAATCCGCGACAGCTTAATAACTAAAAAAACTAAAAATCAATTTATCTAAATCCTGAAAGCACTAGCGAGAGCGAAGTCAATCTAATAGGACGCTCTGCGCTCCGACTCTCAGAAACCCGACGTTTTAACTCTGATTGAAGGTTTGAACGAAGTATGGGGGTTAACCCACCCGGTTCCTGTGTCCAAGACTATGTAAAACCTCAATTATAAAATCTACAATCGACTCACGAATGGCGAGCGATTATCTTCTAGCTGGCTCCCTAAATATACCGTCAGGATTGGGAACACAACAATTACGTCAAAAATTAAATAATTTAGTGATAAATCCAAGTTATGTAAAGATTTACCTAAAATATAAAGATATAAGTTACGAGCCAAAGGATGATTGTATGGAAGCGCTCCGCCAGCAAGTTACAGTATTGAGCCAACAAGTCGAGGCCCTCTACAAACTCATAGAAAACCTCAATGAAAAGCTCTTGGAGTCTGCCAAGGAGACGAAGCTGACTCAGCAACAGAGAAACGATCGCTCTGGAACGGTAGGAAATGACCAAACCTCGCCCTATCAAAGCTACAGCAGTCTCGACGGCCTCCTCGAACACAAAGACATACTGTTAGATGACAGCTACTTCGACAAGAACTCTCAAAGCCTGGAAAAAGAGTTGAGCGCAGAGATTCAAATCCAGCGCTTAACAGCTCAGCTAACAGCAGCTTATAATCGAATTGCCGCCTTGGAAGAACAGTTGCTCTCCAAAAGAATGCACTCGCAACATCTAGGCGGGCCTAATTAAATATTGCTAGCGGGGATCGGGTACTAATCAAAAAAAAAATACAAGTTGCGTTGATTTATGCTCGTCTACTTATAGAGTTATTGCAGAGAGTTTTTTCGGTCGGGGAATTAACAGGAAGAATACTGCATGAAAGCGAGATATTGTGTAGAAATAGGAAGGCTATTTCTTTGGTGAACAAGATTTTTTTTTACAAACCGCAGAGGGCGCAGAGGACGCAGAGAGAGAAGAAAGAGAAGAAAGAGAGAAGTTCACAAATCTGGCATCGATTCTTATAACTATCTACTTAATGTTTAATCTCACAGCGCGAGGCTAAAGCTTCAACAGCGTGGAGGAGTTGAGTTGGAGTCCAATTTGCAGTCAAGCCACCGGCGATCGCACACGCTCCCGCACCGACACCTTCTTTAACATAGCCGCGATCGTAAGCTTGCAGTTGCCCGTAGCGAGATCCAGCAAAACTTAGCTGCGCGGCCAACAGAGGCACACCGCCGATCTCCGACGCAAGTCCTACAGTGTCTCCTGTAGGGTCTTCGGCCACCCAGCGCGTAGTCCCCACCGCAACTTGTTCGGGACGCCATAGCAGAGCATATTCCCTGGCTAAGGCTTGCATCAAAGCGTACACTGCCAGCATTTGCGTGCCCCCGGCCAGAAGTACCCCGCAAGTCCGACTCGCGGCGATCGCCATTGCCGCCACCGCTATTTGCATCGGATCGCCCACCGCCGCTACCAATTCCAGGGGAGTGCTGTTTTGTCCGTCAATTTCCCACTCAGCATTATTGAGTCCCGCTGTCACCGCAGCCAATTTTTGAGCGTGATTGCAGCGAGGATGAGAACTGTTAACTTTGCCCGCTGCTGCAATACCCAAACCCATTAACACGCCCAAAGCAGTAGTCGTTCCCCCAACTACGCACTCCCCTAAAATTAAATAGCTGCCATTAGTTTGAGCAGCCAATTTAGCTCCCCAAATTAATCCTTGTTCAAGCAAATGTTTGACTGTTTCGAGTTCTAAAGCATTCCCCGAAATCAGACACTTTGCCGGAGTGCCACCCAAATCAATTGCAGGTACGGGAGGTGGGAGGGGCAAACCAGCATTAAATAGGTAAAGGGGAAGTTCCAAAGCTTCGACTACAGCGCGAGATATCAATACCGGCGAGGCACCCGCTTCTAGGGGCGGCAAAGGATATTGGGGCGACGGTTGGGGGCCGTTATACAAAAATTCTGCATCGGCTAAACAAGTAAATTGCCGATCGTGCGGGGTTGCTCCTGCTGCTGAAATCCCCGGAATTAAGCCAGTAGCGGTAAATCCTAACACGCAGGCAAATATCGGTTTTCGTCCCCGGTAGCGATCGAGCCACCGCTGGCCCTGTTCTATTTCTGTATAAATACCAATCATAGTGAGTCATTAGTCATTAGTTATTAGTTATTAGTTATTAGTTATTAGTTATTAGTCATCAGTCAACAGTCAACAGTCAACAGTCAACAGTCATCAGTCAACAGTCAACAGTCAACAGTCATCAGTCAACAGTCAACAGTCAACAGTCAACAGTCAACAACTCCCAATAACTACTCTTCATAATCGATCAAAAGTTGCACCCAGCGCGGCGGCCGCGGAATTGAATTTCCCAAACGATCTAATAGCAGCAAAGCTACTAAATGCACTACAAATAAATAGACAATATTGTTAACTAAAATCATCCCGGCGGCGATCGCCCCAATTGTGTTCAAACTCGGTACATTAAGCCAGCCCAGCTTCACAAACACCCATTCCACCATCTCTGTTACCTGGGCCGTTACGTAAACCCATAGATCTTGACCCACCAACGCCGACAGCAGCCAAAACCGAAAAAAGAAGCCTACAGTACCAATGAGAGCGCCCACACTAATAGAGAGTGACCACCTCGCTTTGTGCCTCCAAAGTCCTCCCAGCGCAACTCCCATAATTCCAAAAGGCATCACGTATAAAATGCTCCGCGTCGGGCCCATCAGTACCGACAGCAGCAAACCCGATACCAAAGCTGCCATCCAAGCTGCTCGGTTGCCCCAGCGCAAGTAAACCAGAGCGATGGGTATCGGGAAAAAAACCCGCAGCAAAGGCCCCAGTGGAAAGTAATAATTTACCAGCCAAATTAAGCTAGCGGTACTTGCCAAAAAAGCCGTTTCTACCAGCCTTAAAGGCGCTTCCCCAGAGGCGCGCTTCCCCGGATCTGGATTGGTGCGATCGCCAGCCCTTGCTGAAATATCGGCGGTTTGTGGCTCGTTATTTTTACTAGGAGAACTACCCGAATTAGACGCAGCATCTGCTGACAAAAAATCACTCATCCGATTTTAGATTTTAGATTTTAGTTTTTAGATTTTACGGGACTTGCGCCCATACGGCTGGTTCCCGATTTGGCGATTTTAGGTTTTAGATTTTAGATTTTAGATTTTACGGGACTTGCGCCCGATACGGCTGATTCCCGGTTTCAGTGTTGGGATGCCTCGCCGCCAAATTTAATATTGCTCGCAGAAACCGGGTTTCGGTAGAAACGCAAGTCTTATTTTAGATTGATATTCTCAGCAAAAATTTTCAGCAGCATTATTTTTCGATTTTGACTTCCTGGATTACCAAAACCGAACAAGATGCGTGGTGAACGACATAATTGCTGACGCTGCCGAGGAAAGCTTCTGCCAGCCCCGTGCGGCCACGCCTCCCCAACACTATTAAATCTGCGCCCCAATTTTCGGCGGCTTCACAGATACAATGCCCCGGATCGCCGTCCATTTTGCAGTCAAATTCCACCTGCAATCCTTTTTTTGCTGCGGCGTCGCAGTAATTTTTCAGCAAACCAGAAGCGTGTTTTACGTCGCTTTCCAGCCGCAAACGTTGAGCTTGATAAGCTTGATCCATTAACTCGACATTCATTCCCAAATCTACCGGAATTGGCACTGCCGTCTCCCCCATCGTGCTGACAGTAACGCAGTTCAATAGCATCACCTGGGCGCGATCGCTCAGAGCTAATTCTAAAGCTTGAGTGAAGACGCGGTGGCCGAGTTCAGAATCATCTAAGGCGGCGAAAATTTTCTTAAAACTCACAGCTTTACCTCCTGCAGGAAATCATTAATATCAGTTAGTTAACAGAGAGTGCTTTTGAATCTAATTCAAATTAGCAATCTCTGATACTTCTAGACTAACAGACGCTCTAAGGCGTGCAGGTCGGGAATGCACAAAACGTCACGTTCGCGCTGAATTGTTCCTTTTTTTTCCAGCTTGCTCAGCACTCGCGTTACTGTTTCGCGAGCCAGCCCGCTGAGGCTGCTTAATTCTCTGTGTGGCAGGTTCGGTATTTCTGTACCTCCTGTTTCCAGGATTTTTTTGCCTTGCCCCTCGGCCAAAAATAAGAGAATATCTGCTACTCGCGAGGTACTGTCGGACTCTCGCAAACGCAGGCGACGGTTGACTTGTCGCAGGCGACGCGCCATCAGTTGAGCTAGGCGAATGCCTGCTAGCGGCTCAGTATGAATGAGCTGCACAAAATCCTGAGATGGCATATTGCCGATCAGTGTCGGGGCTAGGGTGATCACATCTGTCGATCGCGGTGCTTCTTCGATCGCGGCCATTTCCCCGAATAATTCTCCTTTCCCTAAAATATTCAGTGTTACTTCTTTTCCGTCTAGGTTGTAGGTGCGAATTTTCACCCAACCATCCAATATAAAATACACTGATGTTCCCCAGTCATTTTCGAGTAAAATCACTTGATTTGACGGATGACTGCGGGTAACGATGTGGACAGTTGCTCTCTCGATTACAGGATCGGGTAATCCTGCAAAAAAAGGAGTAGAAACTATCAATTGATTTATATTAGAATTCGGGTCTCGGGTGTTAAAGCGGTCTTCCATGAGGCCATCATTTTAATTTATGCGCTTGAGCTGCGCTGGGCAGTTACAAATAGCTTGCAGCCGAGTCATTCGATTTGAGATTCAAGATTTGAGAAACAAGGATCTAAAATCGGCAATTTTACCTCTAAAGTTTTGCGGTCAAAGGCTCAATATGGTAATTAATAGCCTCAAGCTCTGATTTGGAGCCAGAAACTAAAGAATATACCATAATTTTTTAGATATATACCACTGAGCAAATTTTATTAACAAAATTTTAGCAATGTGGCAAACGACTGAGCCGATCGAATTACCTTTGAAAGCACTTCGCGAAGACAAGCTTAACACTGCTGAGAGATTTGTTGTCAGTCGGCCCTGCAGTCGAGAAGGCAGAATCCACGATCGCAAGGGGTGCAAGCACGGTAGACAGAGCCCAAATCCGAGCAACTGCCTAGAACCTGGCCAATGTCAGCACGATCGGCAAAATCCACAGCCATTGCAAGCCTAAATACTGGCGCTCTTGGCGAGCGAAACCCACCCACTTCCCAGCAAACTTTTCTGCTACCCCAAGATTATTGTACCATTAGTATCTAGCCATGAACACAGGTAAAAGGCTATGATAAAAGGTTACTCATATCCAGTATACCGGGACAATCCCCAATCTTGGTATTCCAAATCGCAAATTGTTTGAGGTTTTTTCCAAGTCGGTGAAAAATGAACAGACACTGGCGCGCCACCATGCTAACGAAACTCGGGGTGACAGTGTGCCGCCCGCCGTTCAAGCGGGTGAAGGCAAGAGTTCGCCGGGATCGCAGCTATTCCGAGCAGGAATCAGCCTCCGGGCCGGGAAACTCGCCCCTGAGCCGCAGAATTTGACAGCACTTGCAATTGATAGAAGCGGGCATTTGGTGCGGAAGTACCGGCTAACCTATGATAGGCAATAGAAGTTATCCGAAGACAAAAGGTTAATTAACTGTTGTCAGAAAATATTAGTGAATTATTGACTGACTCGCATTCAGATTATTCTATCTATTGGCATCGCTGCCGCCTGACCGAAAGCATCCAGGATACAAGCCCCCGGAGTCATCCGTCCAGAAATAAAAAACCTGTATCCGATAAAGGAGCCCCCGAATTGATCCGTGAGGTCAATGCTTCAATCTAAAATCTAAAATCTAAAATCGATTGACTTCAGTCTTTTGTCGGTAAAGTTTCTCCCAAGCCGCATTCCCAGAGGTTCCACCCTTGAATTCTCAGAAGTACAAAATTCAAGCACTGATTGCTGAGATTGACGAGGTACTCAGCAAGCCCGCACCCCGCTTGCCTTGGACGGGTTCTCTTGATACTGTCCACCAGCGTCAACTTTTAGAGCGAGTTCGCGCTTATCTGGTTTCCTCAGACTCAAAGCTAACGGTCCCAAAAACCCCCGCCCGCCCAAATGTCCGCCCGCAACCAGTTCCAGTGCCCAAAGTGCCTCTGCCCGCCCCTGGCCCCTCAGCAGCAGAGCAAATCATGCTTGCCGTAACCGGAGAAATCAGCAACCTGCGTTCCAACCTGACAGGGCCGCTCCAAGAAGACATAGAAGCTCTGCGGCAAGAGCAGCAAGCTCTAATTCAAGAAATCAAACAGCTAGAAGCAAAACGGCAGCAGCAACAATCCCTAGCTCAGCAACAAGCCAACCAACAGCAAATCATTGCAGAATTCTTGCAGGTACTGACTGCTCGCTTGGAAGAAACCTTGACTAGCGATTTCTCCCAAATTCTAAGTTCGCTAGAAAATCAGTTATTGCAAAGCATCTCAGCACCATACTCTTTGGGCAGTGAACAATCAGAAGCATCGGCTATTGACGTAACACTTAACCGACAAACCTCAGAAGAACACCCGCTGCTGACGCCGGCTCAGAGGTTGGAACAAATGCAACTGTTCCAATCTCATGCTGACAGTCTGCTGATGAGTCTCGATTCTAGGATGGGTACCGTGTTCGAGGCTTTGCAAGCAAATCTGCAAAGCTATCAAGCTTCCTTGAGAGAAGAACTCGAAAATATGTACGGTTTGAGCGAGCAGAGCGAGGCGATGTTCGCGGCATTGGTCAACCACTTGGCCTCACAGTTGGGGCGAGAAGCGTCTTCCTACGTTCAACAGCCGATCGATTTAGCAAATAATCTCGAAACCGTCACCCCAACCGCAGCCGATCGATCTCCTGTCGCTCCCGCCCTTTCAAATACTGCGATCGAGCACTCAGATGCAGAGACTCAGACGGGAGACTCGGTGCAGGAAATTCGCACCGGCGAATTCGGAGAACAAGACAGATTTCCCTACGCCGGTACAGAAATTTCTCCCCAATTCAAACAGTTGAGGCGCGATCGCGATCGCATTCAAGCCCCCATTTTGCTCCCAGAGTTGGAAGATAATTTGTTGGGTTCTACACCCGAAACATCTGGAAATGCAACTGGGTTTACTGGCGGTGAATCCGAGAATAGCTTAACAGAAACAGGCGAAGATATTGAGGATTTGTATGCAAGTTTGTTCGCAGGAGAAGCGGTTCCTGAAGTAGAATTACAAGTCGAAAGTTTCCCGGTAGAAAACACTGTAATTGAAACCAAAAGTGAAGGTGTAGAATACCAAGCGACGACGGATCAGGAAACGGCCGAATCGCTAAAAATGACCGAAGATTTGTTTGTAAATCTGCTGGATGAAGGCGAATCTTTGGAAGAGATTTTAGTAGATGAAGATTCTGACTTTGTAATGGGGAATTCTGTAGAGTCTCTAACTTTAGATAGTGCAGATTTATTTGAACCGCAATTGGCAACAGTACCTCAAGTTTCAGCAGCACCACCCTCAACTGCTGAGGTGCAAATTGACGGGGACGATCGACAAAATCTAGAAACGGGTCAAAACCAAGGCGATCAGTTCGGCGCTACAGTCCCTCAATCAACAGCTTTGCCGTTGAGAACGCCTGCCGAAATTAGCCCAAACCTCCCCAGTGCCGAGTCCCGTGTGCCAAGTGCCGGTGACGTTCAAACTGGCGATTTCGACTCATCCTCGCAGCGGCTTGATGATGGGTACATCCAAGCTTCGCCGGATGAGGATTTGCTGCCGGTCGAGGAATTAGAAGATGACCTCGATCGAGCTCTCAATTTAGACAACAATACTCTGGAACTGTTGGAGGCAGACCTCTACAATCTGGAGGGATTGGAAAATACTAGCTTCGGGCGATCGAATTTCTCAGCCGCTAACAGCTTGGATTTATCGGCGAGTTCCCCCGAAGGCATTGCAAACAATCCCTTTGCGGAGGCTGCAGAGGAAGAACTCGGCACGCTGGAGGATTTGTTCTCGGATGTGTTGGAACTCTCCTCTGATGATGAACCCTTTGTTTTGGAAGACGAACTTGAGGATGATTTGTTTGTTGAGGAAGACGACTCGAATTTGACGCTAGACGAGATTTTAGCTAGTTTGACCGAGACCGATCGACCTTTGACTGATTCTCCCCCTCCAGAAACTGCCGAAACTAACGAACTGCGATCGAACCCTCCAGAAAGTCAAAAAAAAAACCTAATTTCGACAGAGAGTAAAGCAGGAGTTGTTGAGGGGAAAACCGATTTTAGCGAGTTGGCCGAAACACAGCAGCAAGAGGCGGCTGGGCATTCTGCAGCAGGTGCGATCGCCCCATCCCCAGAACGCCGGAATTCTAGCTGGTATTTGGGCATTGATTTCGGTTCCAGCGGGCTGTCTGCGGCTTTGGTCGATCGCACCAGCGGCCAGTTGCACCCGATTTACTGGGAAGCATCGCAGGCTGAGGCTTGGCCAGCAGACCCCAGTTGTCGGATTCCCTCGGCTGCGGTGCTGGCCCAAACAGCCCCAGGTAGCCCAGGGTCAGAGGTGACAGTCAAGTCGGTGGGATTCCGACCCCAGGCTTTGCCTGCTGGAGAATTTTTACTGGAAAATTTTAAATTGCCTTTAAAGGTGGGCATTCCTTATCAGCGGGAGGCTGCTGGGATGTACGAACCGCTGTTGCAGTGGTCGCCCTTGCAGGCTTTCTCGATCGCCTTGCCGCTGCAATGTGTGCGGGCGCTGCTGGCTACTTTGAATCCGAGTTTGCGGGGGCAAAAATTTGACGGATCGGGGGAAGTTTTGGATTCTGCACCAAGGGCGATTTTTGCAGGATTGCCAGTTTCTAATTTAATTTGTAGGGCTTCGGGACTGACGCCAGAAACTCTCGATGCGGCGCTTTTAGACTTGCAGGGTGTAATTTTGGGGACTCCGGCCGGCTGGTCGGATGTTTATATGTTTAATCTGCGGGAGGCGGTTTTGGGTGCGTCTCTGGTGGCTTCTGGTTCGCAAATTTTTGTGGTGGAAGATGCGATCGCCACTTTGCTTGCTGCTGTAACTCCTGTGAAAAATGGCATGGAAGTCGAGTCATCAGCCGTGGATTCTGCTAAGGGCGGTGAAGAAGCTGCACCGATGAGTGTGAATGCTTCGTCTTTTAGCGGGGGAACTTTGATTTTGAATGCGGGGGCGGCGACGGTGGAATTAGCTTTAGTTGAGTTGCCGTCCAATCTTCAAGATTTAACTCGTGCTGATTTTACTTGCCAGAGTTTTGGTTTTGCGGGCGAGGCTTTCGATCAGGATATTATCTGTCAGTTGTTGGCTAAAAATGAAACTTGGGGAATGTCGATCGATTTGCCACGTCCGGGGCATCCTGATTTGCCGAGTCGCTATCAATTGCAGCAGCGGTTACAAGGTTCTGCTTTTGGGCTGCAATTGCTGGAGGCGGCAAGACAAATAAAAGTTACTTTGCAACATCAAAAAAGTTTTGCTTTGGATATTGGTCAGCAGCATTGGGATGTGAAGCGCAAAGATTTGGAAAGTCTGGTTTTAGTGCCTTTTGTGCAGCAGTTGAACCGCGAATTGAATGCTTTGCTCAGCCGCGCGGGAATGTCGCCGGCGGGGATTAATCAGGCGATTTGTGCGGGGGGTATGGGTGCTTGGCCTGCGATCGCCCGCTGGTTGCGGCAGAAGCTGCCGAATGCGATCGTGGTTCAAGACCAGGAATTGCAGGGCGATCGAGATATTTTTGAGATTGACAATTCTGCATTAAATTCTGTATCTCAAAGTACAAATTTCCCCCAAAAAATTGGTCGAGTTGCCTGCGGGTTGGCGAGTTTGGCGCTCTATCCTCACATTTTGGATGTGTCGCAGCAGCAGTACAGCGACTTTTTTCTGCTGTGGGAATTAATGAAGGTTTTGGGCGGGGAAACTTTGAGCTTTCAGGAAATTTTGCAGTTGTTGGAACGCCAAGGCGTGAATACCCGTACCTGCGAACCCCGGATTTTGCGGATTTTGGAAGGAAATTTGCCAGCGGGACTTGTGCCTGCGGAGGAAGATTTCATGCTGCTGAGCGAGGAGTCGAGGCAAAATCCCGATTGGGAAGCAATTTTGGCCGAGCCGCTTTTCTTTGAAGATGTCTCACGGGGTTATCGTTTGAATCTCGAACACGCCTCTGTTGTTCGTGAATATTTAGGTAAACTCGCCTCTAGCAGCCAGCAAAAATTGTTAGAGCCGCTAACACTTGCTTGGGATGTTCGCACCGATATTTATCGCTAAACGGCAAAAAACCCGTTTCTCAGTATAATCCTCCCTGTCTTCCGGGAAGAGTCCTAGCCGAAACCAGGTTTTTTTGCGTCCAGGACTAACTTTTTTCTGTAAATTTACGTAAGTTTACATAAACTTTATACGTTTTTATAAAAAATACATAGAAACTTTATAAAAGTGTGATTGCTTTTTAAAGATTGTGCAAAGCTGAGCATTTCAGGTTCTGCAGATTTGGGATGGCTAATAAGATGGACGTAAGAGATCGTTAAAGTTGAGAGAAATCATATGAAATTTCCGATGGGTGTCTCGTCGAAATCATCATTATCAGAAATGCTGTCCTTATTTTTTCAAGAATCTACTTACAGAGTCTGTGTATCAAAACAACAGCATCACCGATCCGTAACGAGCAAGGTAAAACGGTCGATCGATATTTTGGGTGCGCTGCTGGGACTGGCAATTGCTGCTGTGGTGGCGGTGCCGGTGGCTGTGGCGATGCTGTTGGACAATCCGGGCCCGCTGCTGTACAGTCAAGTCCGCTGCAGCTTCAAAGGGCGACATTTCAGAATATGGAAATTTCGATCTATGGTTGTCGGTGCAGAAAATCTCAAACATTTAGTTAGCAACCAAGCCAAGGGTCACATTTTTAAGAATGAAAATGACCCGCGAATTACCCGCGTCGGCCGCTTCTTGCGGAGCACGAGTTTAGACGAGTTGCCTCAATTCTGGAATGTGTTAGTTGGCGACATGAGTTTGGTGGGAACTCGACCGCCAACTCCCGATGAAGTTGCTGCCTATGACGAGTTCCACTGGCAACGTTTAAATGTCAAACCCGGTCTGACTGGGGAGTGGCAAGTCAACGGACGGTCTAGAGTTAAAGACTTTGATGAGATTGTCCGTATGGATCTCGACTATCAGGGTAAGTGGTCTGTTGTCTACGACATCACTCTGATTTGCAAAACAATTTTGGTTGTCTTGAGTAAAAACGGTGCGTGTTAATAGACTTGCTGTTTTGGGGTGTTTTTGGATTTTAAATTTTAGGAAAAAACACGGGATAAAATAGTAAAAAACCGATTAAATATAGCGGTGCCCAAGCGTTGTGAGGTATGGGGGCGAGTCCTATGCGCTATGCCCTATGCCCTATGCGCTATGAGCACCTCCTGTTAGTGAGAAAGGTTATATATGTTAATAGAATTAGCGATTGGTGACGCTTACGGTGCGGGTTTTGAATTTGTTGACCAGCAGACGATCGAATTGTACAACAATCTCAAGGGCTACATCAAGCATCCCCGTCACGACATCCAGCCTGGATGTTACACAGACGATACGCAGATGAGTTTAGCCGTCGCAGAAGCTATCGTCAGCCGAGAACCTTGGACGCCGGAACTTTTAGCCAGCAAATTTGTGGCAGCTTTTCACCGCGATCGGCGATTTGGTTATGCTGGCAAAATGTACAATTTTTTGCTACAAGTTCAAGACGGAAAAGAATTCTTAGCAAAAATTCACTCCGCTAGCGATAAAAGCGGATCTGCGATGCGAGCCGGCCCGATTGGCATTTTTCCTACTATTGAAAAAGTAATTGAAAATGCTACCATTCAAGCTGCAATTACACACAACACTCCCGATGGCATTAATGGAGCTATAGCTGCTGCTTTGATGTCCCATTACTTTATTTATCAGCTAGGTTTAAAGAAGAATTTGGGAAATTTTATAGAAAAGCACGTCCCTGGTGAGTGGTCGATACCTTGGCAAGGAGAAGTCAGCACTAAAGGTTTGGTCTGTGTTAGAGCAGCTATTACTGCTGTCATGCGAAATGATAGTATGAGCACACTGCTCCAAGATTGCATTGCTTTTTCGGGAGATGTCGATACAGTAGCAACTATTGCTTTAGCTGCTGGTTCCTGTAGCATTGAAATTGCCCAAGACCTGCCAGAAAATCTGGTACAAGGGTTAGAAAATCTATCTTACGGCAGAGATTATATCATAGAACTGGATCGACAGTTAATGAATTGCAGGAGCGACTTCTGACCGAAAGCATCTAGGATACAAGCCCCCGGATTCATGTGTCCAGAAATAAAAAACCTGTATCCGATAAAGGAACCCCCGAATTTATCCGTGGGGTCAATCCTTCAGTCTAAAATCTAAAATCTAAAATCTAAAATCTAAAATCGATTGACTTCTTCCTGATATCTGTTACATCCGTTAAATCCCTTACACTGTTTCGTTTCCGAACTTATTTCTATTATGAATTTGCCTAATTTGATTACTTTTTATCGCTTACTGGGAGTGCCTTTTGTGCAGTAGTTTAACCGCGAATTGAATACTTTGGTCAGCCGTGCGGGAATGTCGCCGATGGGGATTAATCAGGCGATTTGTGCGGGGGTTATGGGTGCTTGGTCTGTGCCGCTGGTTGCTGCCGAAGCTGCCGAATGCGATCGTGGTTTAAGACCAGGAATTGCAGGTCGATCGAGATATTTTTAAAATCCACAATTCTCCATTAAATTCTGTATCTCAAATTACAAATTTATCACAAAAAAAATAGTTTAGTTGCCGGGGGTTGGCGAGTTTGGCTCTCTATCCTCTAGCAGCAGCAATGCCAAAAATTGTTAGAGCCACTCACAATTACTTGGGATGTTCGCACCGATAGTTATCGGTAAGTATATAAACTTATCGAGCGCCCTTAGATAAAGCTCATAGGACTTACGCAACTGTCACACTTAAGTCAATTTGTAGGGTGCGTCAGACCTCGTTGTTATTGGTCGATTATTAAGGTTTTCAGGTTTCTGGCAACCCCTATCAATTGTGCCAGTTGCGTAAGTTTTGAATAAAAAAAAACATACCCAGAACTCGCAGCACTTACAGCAGAATTCAGGAGTCAAGAGCGTTGCCCTGACGAAGGCCATAACAGCGAATAGCCAGAATCAGTTTGTGCTTTTTCAGTAAAAATACTGGATTTTCTTATAAAAAATTATGCTTTTTAAGAATAAATTCACACTATCTTTATAAAAGTAGGTTTTTTTTTAAAGATTGTGTAAAGAAGAGCCTTTGCCGGTTGTGGGAAATTTGGGGCTCTCATAGGATGTAGCCAGATTCAGCCATTAAAAATATTTGAGTCTAAAGTCTAAAGTCAAGACCAATTTTTTCATGCTCTTCAAAACCTAAATTTTCACTTTTGGGTAACTACAAATGGTAGCGCAAAACTTTAGTAATCAAAGTTTGGTCGGCAATAACTTTAGTGGGCAAAACCTGAATGGTTCCACATTCTTCAAAGCCCGACTCGAAAACGTCTTGTTCAGGCGCAACGATCAAGGTACGCGCACTCAACTCAGAGGTACCAACTTTGAAGAAGCCTTTCTACTGAATGTAGATGCAACGGATGCGATTTTTGCTGCCAATACCAACTTTGGACCGGCGAATTTTTATAAAGCGACCTTAGAAAACGTCAATTTCAGTCGCGCCAACCTAACTGGAGTAAATCTGTCGCTGATCAGCACAAAATTCATCAACCTGTCCAACGCCAACCTGACCAATGCCATTCTCCATGATGCCAATCTCAGCGGCGAACAGTCGCAGCGACCGAACCTAAGAGGAGCAAACTTTACGGGTGCTGATTTCTATCAGGCGAATCTGAAAGCGGCTGACTTTGCGGGTGCCAATTTGACGAATGCCAAATTCCAGGGTGCTGGTCTGGAAGCAACCTTGTTGATCGATGCGAACTTTACTGGCGCTCAATTCGACGCATCGACTAATTTCACAGACATTATCCTCAGCAACGCCATCTTTGACCTTGCCAACCTGAGTGAGGTTAATCTGACGGATGCCGACCCACCCGAGGGATTGACACGGACAACTTCTCGCTTTCGCGGAGCCAATATGACTGGCTTTAGTGCCGAAGATGTCAATCTGGCTGGTGCTGACTTCAGCGCTCATGAAAATGGTACGCGCACTCAAATGGGCGGTGCTAGTTTCGCAGATTCTGAGTTGAACAACGCGAACCTGACTCAGGTGATTGCAGAAGGCATATTCCTGGACGGTGCTGATTTGAGCAATGCAATCATGGTTGGTGCTGATCTCAGCAATGCCAACCTGGCTGGAGCCATTCTCGTTGGCGCTAACCTGACGGGCGGAGTCGAGTTAGACAACGCTCTTATTGAGAAGAGTAATGTGGCTGGAGCCAACTTTACAGGGGCAAACCTGACAGGCGCAAACCTCAAGGAAGCGGTTGGGGATGAGCTGACCAACTTTAGCAACACCGATCTGTCAGGTGCCAACCTAGAGGTGGGGAGTTTTATCGGTACCAACTTCACCAATGCCAACTTCACCAATGCCAACCTGGGCAAAGCCAATTTCACTGGTGCCGTTATGGTCGGGGCGAACATGACTGGGGTCAATGCAGTCGATGTTGTGGGTCTGACGATGGGGACTGGCGGCAGCGATACCGTGACTGGAACCGGAGGCGACGATAATGTCTTCGGGCTCGACGGCGATGACTCCATCCAGGGCGGTGACGGGGATGATTACCTGGATGGCGGTAGCGGTGCTGATCTCCTGACCGGTGGTCCTGGCCATGATGCGTTGTTTGGTGCTGCGGGAAATGACACCCTGACGGGTGGGGGTGGCAGAGATACCATTCACTACCGCAGTGGTCATGGTTCCGATCGCGTGAATGGTTTCACCCTCGGAGCCAGCGGAGACATCCTATCCTTCAGTGGCATTGCAGCGATCGATGTGGTGCCATCTGGCGCCAACACTCAATTGCGATTGGGCAATGGCATTGCTGGCGATGCCGGTTTTGGCACAGGCGCGCTGTTGATCACCCTAGCTAACACTTCATTTACGGCAGCTCATATCAGCACCAATACCAACTCGGCCAACAGGCCCACCTTCCAGTTCTCGTAACCTCAAGTCGGAGTCTGTGTAATGGGTGCTCAGAGTTTATTTTTTCTATCGAGGCCTCGCTCCCCCCCTTTTTCAAGGTTGGAAGAGGGAGTTGTGAGGATTGCCAGCGGTAACGAAGCACCGACTTCTAGGGTGCACTAAAAACTTTGGGGCTATGTGCCAAGTTCACTTGATATACCTCACCGTCTCTTCATGAGCAGTGATTCTTTGACGCGACCTTGAGATGTGGTACCGAGGTAGTTTTACCTTCTATCCACGTTTGTTTAGAGTCTCTCAATGCCCTGCCTGTGGCGACTTGTTTACATTATAGCATCAAGCCGTCAAGCGAAGGGCGGGGTTTAAGACCCAAATTTTCGATAACCACGAGAAATTTACATAACACTAGGAGAAATTTATGGCTGTCAGAAATGGAACTCCAGAACCCGATACCCTGACCGGAACCAATAACGCCGATGTGATTCGCGGCTTTGGCAAGGAAGATCTGCTGTATGGCTTAGGCGCTAACGACAGCATCTACGGTGGAGACGACAAAGACACTATGTATGGTGGTGCTGGAGCCGATCGCATCTACGGAGAAAACGGCGAAGACGATCTATATGGTGAGGATGGTAACGACTTCCTCTACGGTGGGCTGGAGAAGGACAACCTATATGGTGGAATCGGAGCCGATCGACTTTTTGGCGATTCAGGCGAAGACTCATTGTATGGCGAGGATGGCAATGACACCCTGTACGGAGGCTCAAATGCCGACGATGCCAACGATGGTAAAGATTTCCTCGATGGTGGGGCTGGAAAAGACCAACTCTTTGTAGGTTTCGAGGATACGGGGTTTGGTGGTGCTGGCGATGACACCGTTATTGGTGGCTTTACCGATGACAAGATCTACGGCGATGATGAAAAAGGCGAAATTTTTGGGGGAGCGGATTCCCTGGTTGGCGGCGACGGTAACGACACTCTCTACGGAGAAGGCGACAGCTTAGCGGGCGGCGGCAACGATACCCTCGATGGCGGCACAGGTAATGATACTCTGCTCGGCTATGCCGGAGATGACCTCCTCAATGGTGGCGATGGCATTGACTTCCTCGATGGTGGGGATGGCAATGACATCCTTGATGGTGGCGCTGGCTCTAGCACCCTGTTAGGTGGCACTGGCTTAGAAACCATCAGGGGTGGCGCTGAAGGCGACTTCATTGATGGCGGCGAGGGGAATGACAACCTCAATGGTCTGGGTGGCAATGACACTATCTATGGCGACTACGGAGTTGCTGAAACACTGGCTGGCGATGACATCCTCAATGGTGGTGCAGGGGATGACTTCCTGGATGCTGGTGCAGGTGTCGATCGCATCATCGGTGGTGCTGGCATTGACCTACTTTTTGGCGGCGAAGATGCGGAGACTCAAACCGCCCGCGACACGCTAACCAGCGGGGCTGACACCGACTACTTCCAGTTGCTGTTCACCGATTTTGTGCCCGAACCAATCGATCCCGGTGAGC
Source organism: Microcoleus sp. K1-B1 (assembly GCF_036704705.1). Lineage (NCBI taxonomy): Bacteria > Bacillati > Cyanobacteriota > Cyanophyceae > Oscillatoriales > Microcoleaceae > Microcoleus > Microcoleus sp. K1-B1. Next base: position 50,815 of record NZ_JAUBSH010000042.1, read on the forward strand.
CAGTTATTACTCCTCCTGCGGGTGACTACATCGTGGACTTCGTGAAAGGGACTGACTACTTCTTACTGGAGGGGATTACCTTTGAGCAGCTATCATTCCAGAACATCTCGCTGACAGTTAACGGGGTTGCTACTCCGAGTACCCGGATCTACGTCACGCCTGAAGCCGGAATTCCGATTTCTCAAGCGGAAACGCTAGCTGTGGTTCAAGGAGTGCGTCAATTTAACGCCTCGCACTTCGTTGAGGAACCACTCATTTAATTAACCTGAGATGTTGCACCATTCTCAATAAGCTTTTTAGGAACAGGCCGAAAAGCCTGTTCCACAAGAAAATTCACTCTTTGTGGAACAGGCCGGAAAGCCTGTTCTTGAGAATAGTGCAAGATTTAAACAAATTTTAAGCCCAAACCAAGCGCAAGCTGGCTTTATACGCGGTAAATAAGTTCATGTTTTCTTGCCACCACCGCACAAATCTATATTCTGTCCCTTGACAGTTTTTATCTCCTGCTGTCTCTTTAAAGGCAGCAGGAGTTTAGTCTTTGGCCAGGAATCCGCAGATCCTTTTTCTTCCTGCCAATTTCCCTGCCCAGTTTCGCCATGAGGTAGCCGCGATCGCCAAAGATTACCCTGAGCTAGTGAACTCTGTTTCAGACTTTTTCTAGCCAGTTACGATCGCCAATCGGGAGTAAAAATCGAATTCGATCGCGCGAGGCGACACAACAAATTGATCCGATAAATTCTCCAATCTTGTGACAAGTATAATCAGAATGTTGTTTAATTAAGTAAATCCACCTGATTATAAGTCGTGTAAATGTTAAATTAAGGAAAGCCTTCGTAGAGTAGCCCTTAATTTTTGATTTATGAATTTGCCTAATTTGATCACTTTTTCTCGCTTGCTGGGAGTGCCTTTTCTGCTCTACGGTTTGTACGATCCAAGCCCGCAAAGCCGCTGGATTTGCACCGCAATTTTTGTGGTAGCTGCGGCTACGGATTGGCTGGACGGCTATTTGGCTAGGAAACTGAATCAAATTACCGATTTGGGTAAGTTTCTCGATCCTTTGGTTGATAAATTGTTGGTGCTCGCGCCGCTTTTGGTATTGATTGAGTTGGGGAAAATCCCGGCTTGGGGAGTGTTTTTGATTTTTTGTCGGGAGTTGACAATTGCGGGGTGGCGTGTTAATAAAACTACGATTTCGGGAGCTAATATTTGGGGGAAGTTGAAGACGGTAAGTCAGATTGTGGCGATCGCACTTTTAATTGCTCCTCTGTCTGAAGCGTGGGATTTTCCCGCATTAATTGCTTTTTGGGTTTCTGTGGCTTTAACTTTGATTTCTGGCGCTATTTATCTGTGGCCGGAAAAGACTGGTGAGGAAAAGTAAGCTACCTTCTTGATTACTCGTTCCCAAGCTATTCCTGGTAACGAGTTAAATTCCTATTAAACTAAGCCGAAATCAAGCGACCTTTCGGTTGAGGAATAGAACGCCCCAATTCCTGAGCCGTCTCAATCCACTCCTGCATAATAATCTCGATATTTTGTAGTGCTTCTTGATAAGTTTCGCCATCCGCAGCGCATCCGGGTAATTCCGGCACTTCGGCAATAAATGCTTGGTCTTCTTGACTCCAGTAGAGGATAATTTCATAGCGAAGCATCGTTTTGACCTCCTAGTTGGTGTTTGAGAATTACCTCACGAATTTGCCTGACTTGATAAACTTTGGCTTGCGAGCCTTTGGGTTGAATATTTAGGATTTCTTCAACACCATCTTTAGCAAATATGTGGTGACTGCCGCGAATCCGTTCCTCAAAGCCGAGTCTGCGTAAAAGTTGGCAAAGTTGAGCAAAGGGTATATTGGCGTCGGAATTACCGAGTAAGATTTTAGCTAGCAGTTTGTCTGGTTGACTCACGCTCTGTCCAAGTGCTCAGTTATTTTATGATGACATATAGCGGTTCTCAAAAAAGTGAGGTATGCCCTATGCCCTATGCCCTATGCCCTATGCCCTATGCCCTATGCCCATGAGTACCTCATCTTTCTGAGAAAGGCTATATTTCTGAGTTGGCGCTCGAAAGTCATTCGTCAGAAATCAGAAGCCAGAATCAAAAATTCTGACGAATGACAAATTCCTTAATAATGAGTCCCAGATTTCCGGTAATGCACCGCTGTCACACCGTCATTTTGCAGCAAATGACCGTTTTCAATCGCCGCATAAACTACCCAGTGATCGCCGCATTCCATCCGACTGATCACTTTGCATTCTAGATAAGCTAGAGCATCAGTCAAAACCGGACAGCCGTTGCTAGCTTCCATTGTTTCGACTCCGGCAAATCTGTCTTCTCCGGGAGCAAAGTTTTTCATGAAATACTTCCGCAACTGTCGCCCTTCTGCTAAGATGTTGAGCACAAATTTATCTCCGGCATACATCAAAGATTCGATTGATCGATCTTTCGCCACCGCAATCGTCACACCGGGTGGATTAAAGGTTGCTTGCGACACCCACGAAGCCAGCATCGCACTGGTGACATCCTCCCGCTTCGCCGAGACTACACACAGCGAACCAACGAGTCTCCCTACGGCTTGTTCAGTGCGATCGCTACCCGCTGCTAACTGCGGTTTCGGTGCCCGTAATTTTTGCGCTCGAATCAAAGCTTGAGCAAAATCTGTTCCCGCTTCTGTACACTCGTGAATCGTCGCCGCCGTCGGCTTAAATTTGGCTCGAATCGGCTCAAATCCAATTCGATAGCCGGCATCTTTCAGCTTGTTTTCCACTAAGTCGATCGCCTCTCCACTCCAGCCAAAAGAACCGAAAACCCCCGCTAATTTGCTCTTAGTTGCGGTAGATAAAACAATTCCCAAAGCAGTTTGAATTTGCGTCGGAGCGTGTCCTGCTAGCGTGGGAGTTCCTATAATAAATCCCGCGCATTTCTCGATCGCCTCTTTAATTTCTCCGGGTTCGGCAAATTCGCAGTTGATACTTTCCACCGCAACGCCGGCTTTCGTAATTCCTTTGGCGATCGCCTGCGCTAAAGTAGCCGTATTTCCGTAAGCCGAAGCATAAATCAAAGCAACTGTCAAGTCTTTTGAATTTTGTTGCTGGCTCCATTCCCGATACAAATTACTCAGTTCATTAAGGCCGTAACGGACGATCGGGCCGTGACCGGGAGCATAAAATGCTGCTGGTAAATCGGCGAATTTATCCATTGCCGTCAGCACTTGTTTTGCCTGAGATGCGTGCAGGGAATCGTAATAATAGCGCCGATCTTCGCTGTAAACGCTCCACCCTTCATCGAATACTTGGTCGCCGCAAACGTGAGCTCCAAATAGTTTGTCAGTGAACACAATTCGAGTGTGCGGATCGTAGGTGCAAAGTTGGTCAGGCCAGCGGGGAGTCGGAGTCGCGATGAATTTTAAGGCGTGACCTTTTCCTAAATTGAGAGTTTCTTCTCCCCGAACAATCATAATGTTTAATTCTTGGTCGGGAAAAGCGGCTCGCAAACTAATTGCTGCTGGATTCGTGCAAACCAAAGCTATTTCAGGAGCTAATTCTAACAGAGCTTTAATTGTTACTAACCTGTTAGCATTGAAATGCCCTAAAATCACGTAATCTAGCTTTGTCAAGTCCACCCGTTGCTGCAAAAATTCCAGGTAATTTTGAGTAAAAGATTCCCCCGGCGGGTCGAACAAAGCAGTTTGGTCAGCTTGAATAATATAGCTATTGGCTGTCGTCCCCTTTTGCAGCGAATACTCGACTTCAAATTTGAGTCTGTCCCAAGTGCGCGATCGCACAATAAAAGTATCGAGTGCGATCGGGATAAACTGCACGTCGCGGGGTTTGGCATCCGATGCTAGTCTAGGAGTCAAAGTATTAGTCATTTATTGCACCTATGAGAAACTGAACTACAGAACTTCTTTTGATTTCGTGCCAAAACTTGGTATCTACAATGTCAAACCTTGCGCCTCGACCCTGTAAATTGGTATCCAGGTCAGTCAGAAATTCCCTGGTTTCCAAATCATCCCCAATTTGGATAAAGCTCACTCCAATTTCTTCGTCTTTATCTATTTTATTTGCTGCACTTACAATAATTTCAGCGACAGCAGCGGTATTTTCTGGTTTTTGATCTAGAACTGCAACAATTATTGCTCCGTTCTTCCCTTTGGGATTTGGTTTGCTTGCGAAATAATCGCTAAAAGTTTCTTTCAGAGCTTCTTCCAAATGAACTGTAGTCGGTTTTTCTGAATCCGGTTCCGTATTTTGTCGCTGCAAAATTTCAGCTAACCGGGCAACATTTGAATTTTTATACTTCCACATAGGAGTAGAAGCTTCATAAACGGTGATGCCGTCGCTGTCAAATTCCTGACATTTTTTTGCTAAGTCGATCAGAGATGCCTGTGCTTCTACCCAATCCTCGTACAAAGGATGGTGAGGGTCTCTGCTGGCATCACTTCTGGCAATAATAATTGTGTAATCTCGGTCTTCTAAAAGATTGGCAGGCATTGGCAATTCCCCTATTAAAATGGAGTCTAAATGACAACAGTTTGCCAGGTTTGCTGCTGGTGGCGCACCCAACAGGCAGAACCCGGTAAGGTGCGCCACCAGCAGCCAACGTTGAGAGTTGTTGCGTAGCCAGTTGCGTCCTCGACTCTAATTGTAGAGTGCGTCAGTAGATAGTCGATGATGAAGTCGAATAAAACATCGGCTGACGCACCTTACTAATACCTTTGGGGTGTGTAGACTCAGACAGTCAATCAATATATCGTTGAATTTCCCCTTTGCACCTGACAACTGCCAACCGTCAACAGTCAACTGTCAACCGTCAACCGTCAACTGACTTCCTAATAGTGATTTCCGACTTTTCGGTGGTGAACTGCCGGCAGTGCATCGGGATTGGAGACGCGGCCGCTATCGACGATCGCATATACGATATGATGATCCGAAAGTTCCATCCGGCTGACTACTTCGCATTCCATGTACGCCAAAGCATCTGTCAGAATCGGAGAACCGTTGGTTGCTGGTTGAGTTTTAACTCCCGCAAATCGATCTGCACCAGGAGCAAAACGCTTTAAAAAGTGCCTCATCAAAGTTTGATAATTGCCTTCTTCCAGCACGTTGAGAACAAATTTATCTCCCGCGTGCATCATCGATTCAATCGCCCGATCCTTCGCAACTGCTATTGTTAAACCCAGCGGTTTAAAGCTAGCTTGAGTTACCCAAGAAGCTAGCATCGCACCGCTAACCTCGCCTTTTTGAGCGGTAATGATGTACAGTCCGCCGCTGATCCGTCCCAACGCTTTATCGAGGTCGCTGTCGAGGGATTTCATCTGTTTGACAGCCTTGTCTCGCGTCAGCCACTGTCCCAAGTCGGTGCCGGCTTCGTCGCAAAGTTGATAACTCGCTTCAGTCGGTGATTCTTTAATTAAAATGTTGGGAAATGCTTCTTTTAAACCCAACTCTTTGAACTTGTTTCGCAGCGGGTAAATAGATACATCATCGCCACCGCCGGATTCGCACAAACCGAAAGATTGTTTGTTGTTAGCTGCAACTAAAATTGTGTTGATTGCGGCTTCGGCATTCACAGCAGCAGTACCGCCACTCGGTGGCGAACAAATTACGATACCGGCAGCATTACCCACAAGTTCCGCAACTTCTTGTAAGTCGGCGATTCTCAAATCCATCATTTCCACAGCGACACCGGTTTTGGTGATACCGTGGGCGATCGCTTGGCTGAGTCGATCGCTAAATCCGTAGTCGGAGGTGTAAAATACCGCTACAGTGGTTTCTGACTTAGCTTGCGCTTGGCTCCACTTTTTGTAGCGTCCGGTAAGTTCCACCACATTGTGCCGCAGCAGCGGCCCGTGACCGGTCGCAATCGTACTGATTTCTCCCAATTCTGCCATCCGCTTCATCGCAGCGAGTACCGATCGAGCATTGGGAGCCATCAAGCACTCATAATAAAAGTGGTAATCTTCCTCAACTGCTGCTAAATCGTCATCGAAGGTGCTGTCGGAACAGTAGTGCATCCCGAAAGCGTCGCAGGTGAACAGCACTTGAGTTTTGCTGTCGTAGCTGAAAATAGTATCAGGCCAGTGCAAGTTCGGCGCCGATACAAATTCGATAATGTGGCCGTTTCCTAAATCTAGTTTGTCCCCGTTTTTTACTACCAATCGCTCAAATGGTTGGTGTACAAGGTTTTCTAAAAATTGAATTGCTACTTTCGCCCCCACGACAATCGCTTGGGGTGCCAGCGCCAACACATCTTTGACTAAACCGCTGTGGTCTGGTTCGGTGTGGCTGATAATTAGATAGTCAATCTCTTTCGGGTCAATTTCGCCTGTCAGAGTTTCCATGTATTGCTGGCGAAACTTCTCGTGCGAGGTATCGACGAGGGCGGTTTTTTCACCGCGAATGATGAATGAGTTGTATGTTGTACCGTTTTTGAGTCCGAATTCGATGTCAAAGCGGTCTCTATCCCAGTCCAGGCATCGAATTGCCGTTGTATCAGGGGCAATTTCGACTTTTTCCACCGTCAATCTGCGTTGGACTCGTTCAGTCAGCGCTACCATCAGTGCCTCCTTGTCTTTTACCCATTACCTTATTGTCTTCATTCTGACACGTTTCTTTTGTAAATCTTTATCAAATTTCCTATCACTCAGTTAAGCATCCCAAAAGTGAGATATAGCGGTTCTCAAAAAAGTGAGGTATGCCTTATGCCCTATGCCCTATGCCCTATGCCCTATGCCCTATGCCCTATGCCCATGAGTACCTCATCTTTCTGAGAAAGGCTATAGATATCTTGACAAAAAGCAAATATGTGTGCTATTGCAAGCGAGTTCGATCGGTTGGGCGATCGAGGTACTGAGTTTTCCAGGGAAATTCCTATCCAGCAGTCAATTAGTTAGTAGCAACTTAACAGTTATACAAAATGTGCAGTAAGATTATCGAATAAAAAAATCCCAAATCCACAAGCCCAAATACATTAAGTGATATCAATTCCGGCTGCCCCGGAATGATATCAAATCCGCGCTTGATCGTCGGGCGCAAAGTCGAATCCCGATGCCAACAAATAATTCGCGCAATTTTCATTTTTTTGACCCCTCCTTCAACAGTCAACAGTCAACAGTCAACAGTCAACAATGATTCCGGTGCAACCGGAATCGATAGGATGTAAAGCTATGTCTGAAAGTTCCTTTGAGAAAACTAATTTGGGTTGGCAATTAGGACAGTCGCAACAGCGATTGCAGGAGTGGTGGGAACTAAAAACTGCCCAAAATATACCGAATGTCAAATTGCCATCTTGGTTTGATTCCCCCATCTTGGGGGCGATCGCTAAAGGGGCTTTTTGGTTAATCTTAGCATTGCTCGCAGTCTGGGCGAGTTGGCAGATTTGGCAACTGTTACGTTTTTATATTTATAATTTCCAAAATAGAAATCAAACAACTGATGGCAGTGCGAAAAAAACAATTAACGATTTGTCGGTAGCACAGTGGTTGTTGCGATCGCAAAAATTGCAGCAACAAGGCAAATACCGCCAAGCTTGCCGCTGTCTTTACATGGCGGTGTTGCAGCGGTTAAATGATGCGGGAACCGTGGTTGACCAACCCAGCCGCACTGATGGCGAATATTTGGAATTAATCCAGCAATTACCCCAGCCCATGCCTTACGAAACTGTGATAAGAATACATGAGCAATTATATTTTGGAAATGCGGAAGCTGACGCCTCAACCTTTGAACAGTGTCAGCAAGCTTATCAACAAATTAAGGATTAAGTAGGTAAACGCAAAAAAACAATAATATCCAATCGATAATTTTAGGGGTTGGTGTTTACCAACAAAAATTGCCAAAAACCGACAATCTCAAAAACCCCCACTCAATAACCAATTGCAATCTACTTTTTTCAATATACAAGGGTTCAAGGTCGTACTCGAATAACGGGCGTAGCATCTAAGAGTACGACCTAAAAATGGTTCTATAAGACCGGATTAGCAAATGGGTTGAAAGCCACAAAACTAGCACCTACTCCAGCAATAAGATTCGGGTCAGTGCCACCCACAATCAGCCCTGTAGGTGAAGGCAACCAGTTCTGCGTGGCATTGACTGTCACACTAGGATTAGCGATCGCCACCCCATTGAAAGAGTTGGTGATGAAATTGCTCATATCCACTGTTGGCAGCACTGAACCACCAAGCAAGCTGGCATCCTGTAGCCCGATACCACTCGATGTCAAGACATCACTGGTATTAGCCATACCGATATCGTAGTTCTCAATATCGGTATTGCCACCCTGTAAGCCAATCCCCTTTTGCCTGACATTGCTAACTTTGTTGCTGTCGATCGCACTAGCCGAACGAAAGTCAGTAAGTGGATCGGCGACAATGCTCGCTGCACTCACCACATTAGAAATCCCTTGATATTCAATTTTCCGCACTAGGTAGTCGGAACCATCGTTTTTGAAGGAGGTGGCGACGTAGGCAGCGGTGGGGCTATCGTAGGCTTTGGTGGAGAACCGCAGTTCGTCAAAAGTAGCGCCGCTCAGAGAGTCTCCTACTATCTGGAATTGGAAATTGCCATCGGTGCGATCGCCAATGAAAGTCACTCCATCTGAAGACACAGCGATCGGTTTTGGAGCGATCGGAGCGTTGAGGCGAGTGAAAGTAAAATTGCTACTAGATACCGGAGCCCCATTATTAAAGAGTTGTAGGAAAGCAACTTCATTACCTTGATCGCCCAAACCAGGACTTGTTTTGGGACTTAATGCACTGAGGTCGATCGTGGCGCTAGTAATGTCTTGGTTATCTGCCCATTTCACCTTCAGCGCCTGAGATTGATTGGTGTTGGGGTTATGGTTGATTTCCGCCCGAATTTTCTTGGCGTCGGTGAACCAACCATCATAAGAGGATGGGACACCAACACCAGCGACAGCACCGTAGCTCAACCAGCTTTTAGGGTTTTCGTTCGTTGCTAAGGTGAGGTTGCCGATGACATTCGGGTTAAGGTAGTCAGTTTCAAAGCCATCAAAAGCTATCCCAAACAGTTTGATGCCTTGATTCTGGGCAGCAGTAGGCCATTGTGTAATTAGCTCACTGATGCTGCTGTAATTATTGGTTTGACCCAAAGAACCAGTAAGAGTCGGCGTGACTGTAGGGTTAAATTCATAAGCGCCAATATCAACGATCGCACTTCCGTTATTATCACCATCTTGAGGGCGACTCACACCGCGCT
>NZ_JAUBSH010000043.1:0-58399 GCF_036704705.1 Microcoleus sp. K1-B1
TATTTTTACCAACGGGGGATGAGGGCTATAAGTCAGATTCAGTCTAGCTCTTAGCCATCTTGTCACCCCCCCAGCTACGGGACACCTGGTGCGAAGGCTTATGCTTGAAAGTTTAGGATATAAGACATATTGCAAAACGCAGATGATTTGGAATCATCTGCGTTCATCGGCTGTTTAATTAAACCCTATTAAACTGAAGCCGCAACCTTATCTAAAGGCCGCACTTCAGCGAGTAATTTGTGCAAAGCCTCACCTTCAACTACTTCAGTTTCCAACAGTTGCTGCGTGATTGTTTCCAACAATTCCCGATTGGCTTTCAGAATATCCAAAGCTTGCTGATGTGCAGTTTCGACGATTTCTTTGACTTCTTGGTCGATCGCCTCAGCAGTCTGAGCACTGACGGCACGGCGGGCATTTCCCATACCGTCATTGAGGAACATTGATTGTTGACCTCGATCGTAAGCAAGAGGCCCCAAAACCTTACTCATCCCGTAAGTTGTCACCATCCGTTCAGCTAAATCAGTCGCCCTTTGCAAGTCGTTGGAAGCGCCAGTAGTAATGCTACCAAACACCACTTCCTCAGCCGATCGCCCTCCAAGCAGTGTAGCAATCTGACCGCGCAATTCCGATTCATCCAACAAGAAACGGTCTTCTGTCGGTACTTGCAACGTGTAACCCAATGCTGCCATACCGCGCGGGACGATCGATATTTTGGCCACTTCGCCGCCGCCGGTCAGTGCAGCACCAACCATCGCGTGCCCGACTTCGTGGTAAGCCACAATCTTTTTCTCTTTTTCATTGAGCACCCGGCTTTTCTTTTCCAAGCCAGCTACAACGCGCTCAAACGCCTCAAAAAAGTCTTCCTGCGCCACAGTTAGTCGCTTGTTACGAGCGGCTAACAAAGCAGCTTCATTGACCAAATTTGCCAAATCTGCGCCCGAAAAACCGGGGGTACGAGTGGCGACGGCCTTCAAGTCAATATCCGGGCCCAACTTCACTTTTTGAGAGTGAATGTTCAAAATTTCTTCGCGGCCAGATAAATCGGGGCGATCGACTAAAACTTGGCGATCGAAACGACCAGGGCGCAACAAAGCAGCATCCAAGCTTTCTGGGCGGTTAGTTGCAGCCAGCACAATTACCGTAGTATTGCCCGCCGCAAAACCGTCCATTTCAGTTAATAATTGATTGAGAGTTTGTTCGCGTTCATCATTCCCACCGAAGCTAGCGTTACTGCTACGAGATTTGCCGATCGCGTCCAATTCATCAATGAAAATAATACAAGGAGCCTGTTTCTTAGCCTGCTCAAATAAATCTCTAACTCTTGCAGAACCAACACCTACAAACAGTTCCACAAACTCCGAACCAGAGATGCTAAAAAACGGCACGCCAGCTTCACCAGCCACTGCTTTTGCTAACAGCGTTTTGCCAGTTCCCGGAGGCCCGACTAACAGCACGCCTTTCGGAATTCTCGCGCCAATTGCCGTAAAGCGATCGGGAGTTTTCAGGAACTCAACAACTTCGACTAATTCAGTTTTAGCCTCTTCTACTCCAGCCACATCAGCAAAAGTAATTTTCGCCGATTCGCCTTCTACATAGACCTTAGCTTTGCTTTTGCCGAGCGAGAGCGCACCCTGCGGCCCACCGCCCTGCCTGTTCATGAAAAATTGAAAAATCGCCACAAAAATCAGCGGCGGAACCACCCAGCTTAAAACACTGCCGATCCAGCCATTTTTGGAAGGAGGAGTTGCCGCAAATTCAACGCCTTTTTCTTGTAAAAGTTTAGGTAATTCCAGGTCAAAAATCGGCGTAGTTGACAGCACTTGACCGGGTTTGTCGCCTTCACCTTTGAGTTGGTAGCGAATTTCATTTTGACCTACCGAAGCTCGGACTACATCTTGTTCTTGTACTTGATGGACGAACAAGCTGTAAGGTACTTGCGGAATTTGAGGGCCGAACAAATTCGGTAAAAAGATGTTTGCCAGCAAAAACAAACTTGAGAGCAATAACAAAATATTGCTAATTTGGCGAAAACGAGGTGGTTGGGGCTGGTCTTTAATAGCCATTGATAACTGTCATCCTTTGATTTAAAGCAGTTTTATTCATCTATTTTCTCATCAAATACCCACACACTGTTAAGCGGATTTCCTCACTTTATCGGGTGGGTTAACCCGCTAGCACCGCTGTGCTATTATTAACAATGTTTTTTTAACGAACCGCGAAGACGCTAAGGACACGAAGGAAGAGAAGAGAAGAGCGTTATAGTATGTAGGGTGCGCCGAAGAACACCGAATATTTATGCAGCTTCCGGATTTAACTGAATCATTTCCCAAGTGGTATAAGTGCCGATCGCACCCCAAATCGCGTAAGGCAAAAGTAACAAAGCGGCGGTTTGAGAAATGGGCAAAACAGCCAACGTCAGCACAACTCCCAAAATCTCGCCAGCCCCTCCCAAAATCGTCCCTACTTTGAGACTTTTGGCTCTGAGAGTAGCAGGAATATAAGCAACTGTTACAATTTCTAAAAGCAAGTACAAAGCCATCAGCAGCCAAGTTTTAAGGCTCCCTGGCTCCTGTTCCCACACGAAAGTAGCGCTGCCGGCCCCGCAAGCAAAAATCACCGTCCAAATTAACGGAATAGCAGGCTCAAAAAACATCCAATCCGGTCTTTGAAGTTTGACTGCCCAGTTAATATCGCGCAGTTTAAAAAACAGAGTACCGAAGGCGACTGAGAAAGTCACCCCGCCGATAATCATCCAAGATTGAATCATGGTTTTCAACTTTCCAATTGCTCGATCGCTCATTAAGTCGATCGTGTCAAATCAAAGCCGAACTTTGCTCCGCCTTTAGTAATAACTTTTGTAAAGCCCGATGCAATTATCGCTAACCGCCCGACACATTTTTAGCAAACTCTTCGCGTCCAGACACCAAATTAGCTGGAATGCCGTTAGGGTAATTTTGCGCGATTAAAGCTTGCAATTTTTGAACTCGGTTTTCAGGGTTGGGGTGAGAACTCAAAAACTCCGGCGGCGCTTCGCCCTTCCTAGCGGCACCGAGGATTTGCATCACCTCAACAATACCTCTAGGATCGTAACCCGCCTCGGTCATAAACCGAAAACCAAGCTGATCGCTCTCAAGTTCATCAGACCTACCATACCGCAAACCGACAACTTGATTGACAGCTTGAGCAATTAATGCTGCCTGCTGACCACCCCCGCGATCGTCGCTAGTAGCCACCCCAACCGCCGTTACCAAAGACCTGCCGAACTGCTGTTTTGCCAAGTGTTCCGCACCGTGGCGCGCCACAACGTGACCGCTTTCGTGCCCTAGTATAGCAGCCAACTGAGCCTCCGAATTCAGCCGCCGCAGCAGCCCCGCAGTAATGAAAACTTGTCCCCCCGGTAGAGCAAAAGCATTGACAGTTTGGGCGTCTCGCAGCAGGTGGAATTCAAACGGATAACCTGCTTGTTTCGCCGCCGAACCGTTGACAACTCGTGCTCCTACTTGATCGATATACTGCTGAACACTCTGGCTGGGATAAAGCCCCCCATGTTTGGCTGCTATTTGATCGCGCGCCTGCAATCCCAAAACTATCTCTTGGCGGGGAGAAAGCTGCACCCGCTGTCTCTCTCCAGTTACCGGATTTTGTACGTCGTTTGTAAAATAGGTTATTGCTCCAAAAAATGCCATTAATAGCCCGATCGCGGCTCTAAATAAAAATTTATTCACAGGCTTTTACCTAAAAAGTTTCGCGATTAGAATACTATGGTGACAGCTCTCTTGACATCTGTCTGAAGTATCAAGAAGGGAAAGTTGTTAGAGTTTTTTGAGATAATTTGCGAACAAGGCTTTTTTTAACGAACCGCGAAGGCGCGTTAGCGAAGCGGCGCGTTAGCGCTCTTGACACGAACGAAGAGAAGAAGAGAAGAAGGTTATAGTTATTAAATCGGTTAAATCTATTGAATCAATTACACAATCCGTTGCCGAACTTCTTTCGCAATATGTTCCAAGCTACCCGCCGTCGCCTCGCTATTTGGTACACAGCCGTTACTGCTGTATTGTTACTTGTATTCGCCACTGGTTTCTATTTCTACGTCCGCAATACTTTGATCGAGCGCATTGATGACACCCTCAATCATGTTGTCGAAGTAATAGAGCGAACTCTCGTTATCGAACCGCTAAATTTTCCTAATGCCACCGATAAAAATAAGTTGCAAGTTAATATTCAAGCCAGTTTTCGAGATAGCACCGATGCAGTAGAAGATGACCACATTGATTTAGAATGGTTTAGTCCTACGGGCGAATTGCTGTGGTCTACATTATCGGAACCGCTGAATATTCCCATTCACGCTAACCGCACCGGCGAAACAGTTTGGATAATTAATAATGAGTTGCAGTCGGCTCAAAACTATTCCCTCAGACAAGTAACGCAGCGAGTACAAATCGGCCGCCAAGTTCTGGGATATTTGCGAGTCAGCCATCCTTGGTTTGAAGTGACAAAACCCATCCGCCAATTAATTCTAGATTTGATTTTGGGCGCGAGTTTAACTCTAATTTGCGTGGCGGCGATTGGCTGGCTGCTGTCGGGATTGGCAATGGCACCGGTGCGAGAGTCTTACGGGCGTCTCAAACAGTTTACCGCTGATGCTTCTCACGAACTCAGAAATCCGATCGCCACTATTCAAACTAACGTCCAAGTAGCTTTGGCGGAACCGGATATCGAACCGCAGCAACACCAACAGCTACAAGTTATCGAACGCCTCACCCGCCGTTTGGGGCGCTTGGTTGATGATTTGTTATTTTTAGCCAGACAAGATAGCGGTATCGTGCAGCAGCAGTGGATTGAGGTTCCTCTCGATGCTTTGCTGATGGAGGTAATTGAAGAACAACAGGCGATCGCCACAACCCAAAATCTCTCTCTTTCTCTGGAAATTGTCGATCTGCCCAACGCTGAGGACAACTTTACACTGTTGGGCGACTGGGATCAACTAGCCCGACTGTTTACCAATATAGTCAGCAACGCCGTGCAGTACACGCCCTCTGGCGGCGAAATTGAAGTAGAATTGCAACTTGCAGCTAAAAACAAAAGAAATTCGCCGATATTAAATCCAGCGCTGCAAATCAAAGTAACAGACACCGGCATCGGGATTTCCGCAGAAGCCCTGCCACATTTGTTCGATCGATTCTACCGCGCAGATCCCGCCCGAACCCACCGCAGCGCCGCTGGTTCCGGTTTAGGATTAGCCATCGCCAAAGCAATTGTCGAAAATCACCGCGGCCAAATCCGCATTGACAGCCAAGTCGATCGAGGTACCGCAGTTACCGTCACCCTTCCCGCCCACAAATCAGAAGCATCTCGCGTCTAAAACTTCCCCTCCTCCTCTGCGCCCTCTGCGCCCTCTGCGGTAAAAAAATCTCCCCCTCAAGCCTGATTCTTCTTACCTCTAGCCCCAAGCAAGCTGTTAAAATTCAATTCCCGCATAGATTAACATGAACTTTGTTGGAAAACCTCGATCGAACTTGTGAGGAGTTATTTATGTTTCACCACAATCTACCGTTAAAAAAAATCAGCTTGCTAGCAGCCACCTGCGGAGGTTTACTCGTTAGTCTCGCAACACTTTCCCACGCCGGCGGCCCCCCGCCCCAACAAGGAAAACCCGTTTCCCAACCCGCAGAGACTCCCGCAGCCACTGAAGAACCCGTCAGCGAACCAACTCCGGCTGCGAGTCCGGGCCTCAGCGGGATGCCCTCTACACCAACAGACGCGCCTGCCCGCTTCCCCATGCCCAGTGCGCGAGTTACGCCTGCCGAAGGCATGATAGTAATTAAACTGGTGAATACCACCAATGCTGTCATCAATTATCAAATCGTAGGCGTCACCCAGCCGCGCACTCTGGGCGAACAATCGGAAATTTTGCTTCAAGCCCTCCAAGTGCCCATCACGATCACTTATCAGCGCCCAGACGGCGGATTGCTGCTGGTTCGCCCCCAAGCAACCGCGATGCCGGGAATGTTGCAAGTCAGTTTCGGCGCGACAACTGAGTTGGAGGCTGATACAAAATCGCTGCAAATTCAGGAAGATGGCAAGGTAATTTTGAATTAGGTTAATTAGTTGACTGTTGACTGTTGACTGTTGACTGTTGACTGTTGACTGTTACCATTCGTGTCAACTTAAGACTAAGGAATGAGAATTAAATAACTTAGAATTTTGATGGTTCTTGTGGGATGGGCGTCCCGCCCGTCCAGAAAGGGCGGGCTAAGAGTACCCAACCCCTACTTCCCACAAACTTGTGTAAATTATTTAATTCGCCATCCTAAAATCCATAATAAATATCGTTTATATTTGAGTTTCGATCCCCCCTAACCCCTCTTAATAAGGGGAGTAGGGGGTGGGATAAGATTATTCTTACGCCCCCTCTAACTCCCATTAATAAAGGGGAAAGAGCATTCAAAGTCAACCCCTACTCCCCTTATTAAGGGGGATTTAGGGGAATCGAAACTCAAATATAAACGAGATATACACAGGGTTTTAGTATTATGTTGACACCGATGGCCTGTTACTAATTCCCCATTTCCAATTCCAAATTCCCAGTCAACCGTCACTCGTCGAGTAACAAAGGAGGTAACTTAGTAAAAGGTAAATCCTCGTTTACTGCATCAATTTCTTGCTGTTCTCTTTCGTTAATTTGACCGATATAAGACTTGAGAATTTGGGCAAGACGGTTGTTATAAAATCGGTGCAAACTATAATTTGGCGTAGCTGGAAAGCCGCGCCGTTTTTTGTGCCTCCCGCCGGCACCGGGATCGAAGCTTTGGATGCCCCGATCGATCGCCCATTCGATCGGCGTATAGTAACAAGCATCGAAGTGCAAGCAGTCAATTTCCTGCAAACTACCCCAATAACGCCCGTAGAGTCGATCGCCCTTATACAAACAAAAAGACATACCCACCGGGTGTCTCTCATCTTCCTTGTCGTAGGCGGCTACAAATAAAACTCGATCGCGATAATTGTGGTGCAACTGTTCAAAAAATCGCTTAGTCAGATACTTGCTTCCCCACCAACCAAATTTGTCGCAAGTATTCTCATAAAAAGCATACATTTGAGCAAACATAGCTTGGGGAATTTCATCGCCTGTCAGCGTTTTTACCAACAAACCAGCTTGATCGACTGCTTTGCGTTCGCGTTTGATATTGCGGCGCTGGTTGGCATTAAATGCGCCTAAATAATTGTCAAAATTTTGATAGCCTTGATTTTGCCAAATATAACTGTGGTGCAGCCAAGCGCTGAAACCGTGGCGTTCCATGCGCTGCCGCCATTCTGGATCGACATAAAGAAAATTGCAGCCGGAGATATTGTGGCGATCGCAAAAATGGTCGATCGCACTTACCATTACTTCCGTTAACTCGTCTTCATCTTCTCCCTCGGCAATCAAAAACCGATAGCCTTCAGCCGGAGTAAACGGCGTCATTCCCATCAATTTGGGATAATATTGAACACCCAAACGTTGAGCTAAATCGGCCCACTGATTATCGAATACAAATTCGCCGTAACTGTGACTTTTGACATAAAGTGGCGCGCAAGCAATCAACTGTTTGTCTCGCCACACAGTCAAGTGATGCGGTAGCCAACCGGTTTTACCTGTCGCACTGCCGGAGACTTCGAGATTGTTCAGCCAATCCCATTCCAGAAATGGAGTTTTTAGTGGCATCGCCAGGGCATCCCACGACGCTTGCGGGATTTCGCCTATTTTGCTAATCCAGGCTACAGAATATTGAGGTTTTGGCTGTTTCAGCATAGGGAGATTTGAGCGTAGAGCGATCGAACTTCATTTAACTTAATATAATTTCCCCTCTTCGACACTTGTTACCAGGCTCTTCCTGGTAACGCAGATCCAGAGGCTCTGCCTCGATTTTCCTTCTGCTTGCGAGCTCGATTTTCCTTGGGCTGGCGAGGCAGAGCCTCGCTTACATGGGTTCCCAGGCAGAGCCGGGAACCAGTTAATGCGCGACTATCGATCGACCCGATAATGCAAAAATACCTCTTGTCCCACCTGTTTAACCGCCAAAAGCTCCAATTTCGGAGCTAAATCCGCCAAAAAACCCTTTCCCTCCACTGGTGTCGGTGCATCCGCGCCGCCCAAAATTAACGGGCACACCGTCAGCCAAAGTTCGTCTACCAAGCCTGCAGCCAGCACAGACGCTACGAGTTTTCCCCCGCCCAGAATCGCCAAGCGTTTGATATCGAAGCTTGCTAGCTGTTGAAACGCATCCATCCAATCAATCTCTCCACCTACGGTTTTCGCATAGATAATTCGATCGAATTGAGATGTGGCACTATTGTCAATAAGCCTTTGATCAACAGGCAAGATGCCTGTTCCACAAGCAAATTCATCTCCTGTGGAACGGGCATCTTGCCCGTTGTTGAGAGATGTTGCACCATTGTCAATAAGCCTTGGGTCAACAGGCAAGATGCCTGTTCCACTAGAAAATTCATCTCTTGTGGAACGGGCATCTTGCCCGTTCTGGAGAGATGTTGCACCATTGTCAATAAGCCTGTGATCAACAGGCAAGATGCCTGTGCCACTAGAAAATTCATCTCTTGTGGAACGGGCATCTTGCCCGTTCTTGAGAATGGTGCCAGATGTGCGATCAAACTTACTGTCTTTCGTCGGGTACGGAGAGGGCAATGCCGTTTCCCTACTGTCTTGCCCTGTCAGCAGCCAGCGAGGTATCGGTTGCTGGAAAAATCGCAAGTTTGGGTCAAATTGGGACGATCGCGAACATACAATTTGCACCGGTTGTGGGGGCTTCCCTTGCAGTTCCCTCTGTTTGAGCAATTCCGGCGAAATCACTCTCATCGTCGTCCCATAAGCCTGTAAAGTGCCGTTGCCGAACAAAACCGCGTCGCTTGCTGCTACTTGCTGTTCGAGGTGGGCTTTGTCGTTGGCAGAACCGAATCTCGCGGGCGATCGTACTGCATCTGCAATTTTACCGTCCGCACTAATCGCAAGTATTACTGTGGCGTGAGGTTCAGTCATGACTTATCAAAATTTCCCAGAACATTTAACTGTAGCAATTCACAACTATTTGTAAAGTTTGTTTTCAACTCGCTCCCACGGGTTTTATTTGACGGATAATGTGGGTTTATTTATTTTGCAACCCCAGCGATCGCCCTAGCAAAGTATTTACTTTTCTTTACAAACAGCAGATCAAAAAACGGCGCGACAGGTAAAAATTTCCTTGCAGACTTCAAATGCGTCGCGCGATCGACTAGAGTAAAAAAAATGGCTTTATCCGTTTATTCATCGCAAAGGAAACAAAGCTCATGGTTCAACGCGGTTCTACAGTTCGGATTCTCCGCAAAGAATCCTTCTGGTATCAAGAAGTGGGCACCGTTGCTACGGTAGACCAAAGTGGCATTAAATACCCAGTTATCGTTCGCTTTAACAGCGTAAATTATGCAGGCGTCAACACCAACAACTTCGCCCAAAGCGAATTAGTGGAAGTGTCAGCACCCAAAGCAAAAGCGAAAACAGGGACTCCAGTAGCTTCCGGCGGCAAACAAACCACGCTGGACGAGAAAACGCGGAAAACCGGCAGCGGTGGCGCCCCCCAGCAGCCGAAAACTTCGACGGACAGCAAACCAGGCGCCGAAGTGACCGGCAGCGTCGAAGGTTCGCCAAATCAAGGAACAGAACAACGCTAATTGTGCCAGAACTGCCAGAAGTTGAAACTATTTGCCGGGGTTTGAATCAAGCAACCCTCGATCGAGAAATGTTGGGCGGGGACGTGTTGTTAAACAGCACGATCGCCCGTTCAATATCTGCGACCGATTTTTTGGCAAAACTCCAAGGAAAGTCGATCGCCCGCTGGTACAGACGCGGCAAATATCTACTGGCAGAACTATCTCAATTCCCAGAAGGAGAAAGGGAAAGGGGGAGAGAGGGAGAGGGGGAGAGGGGGAGAGTGGGAGAATTTCTTGCCCAAACTCCAAACTCTTCCCCAACGCCTTCTTTCTCCCCCTCCCTTTTGCCTTCAAAAGCCGGCTGGTTGGGCGTTCACCTGCGGATGACAGGACAACTGCTGTGGGTGAACCGATCCGAACCCCTGCAAAAACACGCGCGAGTGCGGCTGTTTTTTGAAGGAAACCAAGAATTGCGGTTTGTAGACCAGCGCACCTTCGGGCAAATGTGGTACGTGCCCGCAGAAACCGAGGTTTCGAGCACTGTCATCGGTCTGAAACTCTTAGGGCCTGAACCGTTTTCAGACGAATTTACAACAGAATATTTGGCCCGCAAGCTGCACCGGCGGGCGCGACCCATAAAAACAGCTTTGCTAGACCAGTCACTGATAGCTGGTTTGGGCAATATTTACGCAGACGAAACTTTGTTTTTGTCGGGAGTGATGCCCACAACTCTGTGTGCGGATTTGACCGCAGAGCAAATTGGGCGCATCCATACAGCTATTATTCAAGTTTTACAGAAGGCGATCGCATCCGGTGGCACCACTTTTAGCAATTTTCTCAACGTCCAAGGTGTCAACGGCAACTACGGCGGCGTCGCTTGGGTCTACAATCGCGCCGGTCAACCCTGCCGCACTTGCTCCACAACCATCGAACGTATAAAATTAGCAGGGCGATCGACTCATTTTTGCCCCATTTGTCAGACATAGGAAGCAGTCAATGGATTTTAGGCTTTAGATTTTAGATTTTAGATGTACCCCACGAATCGCACTCCTTTATTCCTTAGTCAGCTTGGAGTGACTTCGTTTGTTTAGTAGCGATTTCAATCGCAGAGTGACTTTCCAGCCAAATCTAGATTAAAATTTGTATAGTTTTTTAAACTAAACAAAGCAAGTTATGGCAATCAAGAAAGGCAGCATAGTTCGCGCTGTACGCGAAAAATTGGAAAACAGTCTAGAAGCCAAAGCCAGCGACCAGCGCTTTTCCTCGTATATATTTGAAACAAAGGGCGAAGTGATGGATGTTCGTGGCGACTATGCCTTCGTCAAATTTGGCAAAGTTCCCACCCCCAATATTTGGCTGCGGGTAGACCAACTCGAAGATTTTCAGTAATTCACCAAAACTAAACATCACTGTTCTTAATGTAGCGAAGGGTGCACACCGCGCACCTTTCCCCAATTAAGTTGATTGCTAAAATCTAAAATCTAAAATCTAAAATCTAAAAGCTAAAACCCAATGAATTCTCCATCAAACCGCGTATCAATTATTGGTGCAGGCAAAGTCGGCAGTACGTTAGCCCAACGAATTGCTGAGAAAAATCTGGCAGATGTAGTATTGCTAGATATTGTGGAGGGTTGGCCGCAGGGCGTTGCTTTGGATTTGATGGAAGCAAGGGGAGTGGAACGCCACGATCGCCAAATTGTCGGTACAAATGATTATATAGATACGGCAAACTCAAATATCATCGTAATTGCCGCCGGAGTGCCGCGCAAACCCGGTATCAATCGGGAAGATTTAATTAAAATCAATGCTCGAATTGTCACCGAAGCCACAAAAAAGGCGATCGAGCATTCTCCCGAAGCAATCTTAATCACAGTCACAAATCCCCTAGATATCATGACTTATTTAGCTTGGGAAGCTGCGGATTTGCCCAAAAACCGAGTCATGGGGATGGGGGGAGTTCTCGACTCCGCCCGCTTTCAAACTTTTATTGCAATGGAATTGGGCGTTTCAAATGCTCAAGTCAATGCAACTGTCATCGGTTCTCATGGCGATTTGATGGTTCCTTTGCCCCGCTATTCTACTGTCAACGGTATTCCGATCAATCAACTTATGGATGCTGGGACGATCGATCGACTCGTACAGCGGACTCGCCACGGCGGCGCAGAAATTGTAGAATTGATGAAGACTGGTAGTGCTTATTTTGCACCCGCATCTTCTGTCTGTTTGATGGTAGAATCTATTTTATTTAATCAGTCGCGACTGTTGCCTTGCTGCGTTTATTTGCACGGCGAATATGGTGTGCAAGATATCTTTTTAGGAGTGCCCTGCCGCTTGGGATCTCAGGGAGTCGAACAATTAGTGGAACTTGAACTCAGCGATACCGAAAGAGCAGCCTTTATCGAGTCGGGGAAATTGGTTGCCCAAAATATTGAGGAAGCCAGGGCTATACTGAAAACGGCTTCTTAAGCTTGTAGGAGTTCGTTGAGAAAAGCAGCCTGCTCGTCGCTTCAATATAATAATTTATACTGAGTATGATAGTGCGATCGCTCTGTCGTAAGTAGGCTTCTGGGATTTCAACAGTCCTTTGATAAATATCATTTATCATCTTTGTTAGGCTGTATTTCACCAGCCCAAAAATGGCAGCAACGAACCGATTGATAAATATAAAATTTACTCTCACAAACTTGCTGACAACGCAAAAACTGGCAAAAGCACTTGAAATTGGTTTGCGCGACAATACCCTCAGAGTTTCTGTATAAATTCAAGCAAAAATCTGCCATCTTTTCTTTACTACTAAACCAACAGCAGAAGCATTTGGTTTAGGCTGAGATCTCACTTGCGATCGCATTGTCCAACAACACCGTGGCACTTTAAAGGTAGAAAGCGAAATGCGAGTTTCTACGGAATTTGTTATTACTTTTCTCAAACTTTAATGTTCGCGATCGCCATTTCTATTGAGCGAGCTTGAAATACCTTTACTTTTCCCCAAAATGTGATACCCTAAATATTTGTATTCTCTAAAATTTTTACACTTGTCAAAAATCGCAAAAATCGGGCAAAAAGTCTCCGCGCGGGCTCGTTGCGGTACAGAATCGCCCTTCAGTTGAGCCAGTTTAACCATAGCCTGCAACTACCTCAACTGTTTGACCGAAAACTCACCTCTGATTCGGTGAATTTTAATCAGTTTAAAAAATCCCATCCCTTGCATAAAATAACGAGAAGGCAAGGAAAAATATCTAAAATTTATGCTGACTCTAAAGATTGTAAAAAATCTAATTTAGGATAGATAAATCGAGCATTACTTAAAACTCTAGAAAAGGCGATCGGCTAAGTTTAAACAAATTTTAATAGAGGCGATTCCAACAGGATAGTCGATCGCCAAAACAAGGAAACCATTGAGCGAGTTTGGGGTAATAATAAAAAGGTGACAATTGCAACCAAAGGCGAGCAAAAAAAATGTCAAAATTAGTCATAGACGCTCCTCCCGATCGCGAAATGGAACCGGGTTTCTGGTTTCCACTTTCGGAGTTTCCCTGACTTAATTACGTTAAGAAACCGAGTTTATGTGTAAGTTTTGTTAGCATTATTCTCAATAATTGACACTTAATGAAGTAGCAAATTATGCCACTTTTTCAGTAAATATACGGGAGCTAAGATGGTCGATAGACCTCCCAATCTCGAAAAAATACGGAAATGCAGTGTCAGTAGCTGCTAAGGGTTAGCAGAATGAGGAGAATATGTTCTTTGCCTTTTTGAGTTACCAGGCTCAACTTGCAGAGCGCTATTGAGATGCCATCAACCTCGATAACAAACCGCAAAATAACTAAAGAAAAAACATTATGTTTCATGAATACCTGTATTACGAAGTCTGCAACCTGCGCGAGAAACTAGCTCACCTAGAAAGAGAAACGCAGTCTCAAACCTGGTTTAAAAAGCTGCAAGCGCTGATGGGAGTTATTAGCAAAATTCGTGAATCCCTAGACTTAGAAACAATATTCAAAATCACAGCCACCGAAGTTCGGCAACTCCTAAATGCCGATCGAGTCGCCGTCTATCGCTTCTTTCCCGAATCCGAATTGAACGAGGGCGAAGTAGTGTCCGAAGACGTACTGCCGCAATACAGCCCATCTTTGGGAACCAGAGTCCGCGACTACTGCTTCGGCGAACAATTTGCCGCCAAATACACCAAAGGATACGTTCAAGCAGTCACGGACATCTACAAAGCCCGGTTGAGCCCTTGTCACCTCAAAATCCTCAAGCGGTTTCAAATCCGAGCCAACTTAGTCGTACCCCTACTGCAGGGGAAACATTTGTGGGGATTGCTGTGCATTCACTCCTGCGGTCAACCCCGCCAGTGGCAAGAAGACGAAATCGAATTTGCCAGACAAGTAGGCGACCATTTAGCAGTTGCCATCCACCAAGCCGAACTGCACTTGCAAACCCAGAGGCAAATAGCACAAATCGAAGCGGCACAGCAGAAACTCCGCGACAGCGAGCAAAAATATCACCAAATTCTCGATTCGATCGGCGATATGGTATTAGTCAAAGGCCCCAAATCCAAAATTGTTTGGGCAAATCAAGCATTCCGCGACTATTACGGCATGACTGAAGAGGAACTTCAAGGCATCGTAGACGCACCTTTCGCCGATCCAGACAATACTCTCCAGTACGTCAGAGATGACGCCTTCGTATTTGACACCGGACACACTCTTCAAATTTCCGAAGAACCGGTGACGCGGCACGACGGAGAAGTGCGGCTGTTCAGCACCGTCAAAACACCAATCCGCAACGCAGACGGCCAAATCGTCATGACTGTCGGCGTCTCCCGCGACATGACGGAACGCAAAAAAACAGAAGAAGCGATCAAAGCCAGCGAAACCAAATACCGCAGCCTGGTAGAAACCTCCCAAGACATGATTTGGTCGGTAGATGCGATCGGGCGCTACACCTTCGTCAACCCAGCAGTTAAGTACATCTACGGTTACGAACCAGAAGAAATGATCGGTAGGCCGTTCTCCGACTTTGTGACACCAGAACAAAGCCAGAAAGATTTAGAAGTTTTCGCCCGCCTGTTTGCCGGAGAATCACTTTTCCAGTACGAAACCACCCAAATCGCCAAAGACGGCAGCATGAAACATTTGATGTTTAACGCCATCGCCCTCTACGACGAAACCGGAAACTTCCTCGGCACCACCGGTACAGCCACCGACATTACCGATCGCAAGCGAGCAGAAGCAGCCTTACAACACGCCAACGCAGAACTAGAGCGCAGAGTAGAAGCACGCACGGCAGAACTGCGCCAGACTTTTGCCGCCCTCAGTGCCAGCGAAACCAAGTTTCGGACGATCGCAGCTACCATGCCCGGAGCTCTGTTCCAATTTTGCAACCGTGACGGAATTTGGCGCATTGACTACATGAGCGATCGCATCTTCGATATCAGTGGCGTTACAGCAGCAGAAATGATGCAAGACATGAATACATTTATTTCCCGCGTTCATCCCGAAGACTTGGAAGGCTACATCGCTTCGGTGAACCAGGCCATAGAAAACCTCTCCCTCTGGCACTACGAAGGGCGGTTAGTCAAGCCCGACGGTGAGATTCGCTGGTGGCAGGGCGACTCCATGCCCACCCGCAGCGAGAACGGCGAAATCGTATTTTGCGGCGTATTGTTCGACATTACCGATCGCAAAGTTGCCGAAACCGCCATCCGCAACAGCCAGCGACAGCTACAAGAAGCCCAGAGACTCGCCCACGTCGGCAATTGGGAACTCGACGCAGCTACCGAAACCCTCAGTTGGTCGGAAGAACTTTTCCGCATCTTCGGGCTCGAACCGGCCCCCATCGCGCCCAACCTAGCCGAACAGGTAGCTCAGATTCATCCAGAAGATTTGGAATTGTGGCAAACTCAAGTGCAGCGGGGACTTGCAACAGGCATCCCTTTTGATTTTGACTTTCGCCTTTACCGTCCCGACGGCACCTTGCGA
The DNA here is from genome assembly GCF_036704705.1 of Microcoleus sp. K1-B1. Classification (NCBI taxonomy): domain Bacteria; kingdom Bacillati; phylum Cyanobacteriota; class Cyanophyceae; order Oscillatoriales; family Microcoleaceae; genus Microcoleus; species Microcoleus sp. K1-B1. The sequence goes on from NZ_JAUBSH010000043.1 coordinate 15,666, forward strand.
CACGTGAACGCCGTGGGCAGAGCCGAAACCGATGTGAACGGCAAGGTGCTAAAACTGTTCGGTACGGTGATCGATATTACCGATCGCAAAGCCGCCGAAGCAGCACTGCGGCAAGCAGCAGTCGAGTTAGAAGACAGAGTGAGCGATCGCACGGCCGAACTTTCCCAAGCAGTCACCCAACTAGAACAAGAAATTGGCGATCGCAAACAGGCAGAAGCAGCGCTGCAAGTTTCCGAGCAAAACTTGAGAACCATATTTAACAACGTCTACGATGCTATCTTGATTCACGATTTAGAAGGAAATATTCTCGATTTCAATAATCGAATGTTAGAAATGTACGGAGTTACTCCAGAACAAGCAACAAAATTATCAATTAAAAACGACTATTCAAGTAGCGACAATCCCATTGAACAAATGGGAGAACTTTGGGAAAGAGTATTAGCCGGCGAAACAGGTCGCGTGGAATGGAAAGCGAGGCGTCCCAACGACGGTTCAACTTTTGATGCAGAAATTGCCCTATCCAGAATTCACCTCAACGGTAATCTCAACATCATTGCCAATGTCCGAGATATTAGCGATCGCAAACAGGCAGAAGCTGAACTCCAACACGCCCAACAGTTTATGGAGTCCGTACTCAAAACCATACCCGTAGGAGTTGTTGCCAAGGATGCCCAAGAACTGCGATTTGTTCTGTGGAACCCAGTAGCTGAACAGTTACTCGGTTTCAGTGCAGCAGAAGTAATCGGCAAAAATGATTACGATTTTTTCCCAACACAACAAGCTGATTTTTTCACCGCCAAAGACCGGGAAGTGCTCAACGGCGGGCACATTGTAGAAATCGCCGAAGAAGAGATTGAAACGAGGCAAGGAGAAACGCGGATATTTCATACCAAGAAAACAGCAATACTCGATGCTGAGGGCAAACCGCAATATCTATTAGCTGTCACAGAAGATATTACCGATCGCAAGCGGGGAGAAATTGCCTTGAGGCGATCGGAAGCCCAACTCAGACAGCAGGCCGATCGAGAAAAATTGCTCAACAACCTCACTACTCAAATCCGCAATTCCCTCGACTTCGACAGCATCGTTACAGTCGCAGTTAAGGAAATTCGCGCTTTCCTGCAGATCGATCGTTGCAATTTTGCCTGGTATCGCGACGACGGAGAGGAGCCTTTCTGGGAAATTCTTAAAGAATCTCGCCTTCGGGAACTTCCGGATTTAACAGGTAGCTATCAAGCTTCCGACTTCGGTCTTGTGGGAGAAAAAGTATTGCAGATGGAAATGCTGCGGGTGGATGATGTCGAAACAGTCGCAGATCCTGTTTGGAAACAAATCGTTCGATCGATGGGCTACCAATCTGTATTAATCATTCCCATGCAGGCACTTTCTGGGGTAATAAGTGCAGTTAGCTGCTCCTCCTGCTGTTCTGTTCGGCCCTGGAGCGACAGCGAAGTAGAATTGTTGCAAGCGATTACAGTTCAATTGGCGATCGCTCTCAACCAAGCCGATCTTTACGCCCAAACTCGGAATAAAGCTCTCGAATTAGAACAAACATTGCAGAAATTAACCAGCACTCAATCGCAGTTAATTCAAAATGAAAAAATGTCGAGTCTCGGTCAACTTGTGGCAGGAGTAGCCCACGAAATCAATAACCCAGTTAACTTTATTTACGGCAATCTCAGCCACGCCAACGACTATACCCAAGACTTGCTACACCTGATCGAACTTTATCAAAACCACTATCCCGATCCAGTCCCGGAAATTCAAGAAGAAGTAGACAATATTGAACTCGAATTTCTGATGAAAGACTTGCCAAAGTTGCTTTCTTCAATGAAAGTCGGTGCAGACAGAATTCAACAAATTGTTGCTTCTCTCCGCACATTTTCCCGCATGGACGAAGCGGAAATGAAAGCAGTCAACATCCACGACGGCATAGATAGCACCCTGATGATTTTGCAGCACCGACTCAAAGCTAAACACAATCATCCAGAAATTGAGGTGATTAAAGAATACGGTCAACTGCCCTTAGTAGAATGTTATGCCGGACAGTTAAATCAAGTATTTATGAACATCTTGAGCAATGCTTTGGATGCTTTGGAAGAACGGGATCTGCGCCGTTCTGCTGAGGAAATGCGGCAAAAGCCCAGCAACATCCGCATCCGCACTGAACTATCGCCTGCGGGCAAAGTAATCATTCGGATTGCTGACAACGGGCCGGGAATACCGGAGACTGTCGGCACTCGGCTTTTTGACCCGTTTTTTACCACTAAACCTGTCGGTAAAGGCACTGGAATGGGCTTGTCAATTAGCTATCAAATTGTTACAGACAGACACAACGGGTCGCTGAAATGCACTTCTTCGCCGGGACAGGGTACAGAATTGGCGATCGAGATTCCCCTCAAAGCTAATTGTTAATAGGGAATTGGTAAGTTGTAATATCAAATCCGTTAGCATCGGAATAGTAAATTCGAGTTCACTGTTGACGGTTGACGGTTGACGCCGTGAACAGTCAACCGTCAACCGTCAACATCATTCCGGTGTAACCGGAAATGATATGAGTTTGTAGCAAAAATGTCTTCACGGGGTGACGCACCATTTACGAATCTGTACCTCACTCAGTCCATAATTGCTATATTACCGAGATTTATCAGCATTTCTGTCACGGCAGAACTTTCCAAAGGTTTAGAAAACCAATATCCCTGAGCTAATTCGCAGTCTAGTTCTCGAAGCTGTGCTAACTGTTCGGCTGTCTCTACACCTTCGGCGATCGCATTTAATCCCAAATTGTGAGCCAAAGTTACGATCGCCCGCACAATCTGCAAAGGCTGACCCCCGTCGTCACCATTTTCTACAGCCCCCAAGCGGCTCACAAAAGATCGATCGATCTTCAGTGTATCCAGCGGAAAACGGTGCAAGTAACTTAAAGACGAATAGCCGGTACCGAAATCGTCGATCGACAATCGAATATTTCTACCTTTTAATTCGGCTAGCACAATATTGGCTTTTTTCACATTTTCCACGATCGCGCTTTCAGTAATCTCCAATTTTAAACAGCTCGGATCGCAGCCCGTTTCTGCTAAAATGTCATCGATTTCCTCGATTAAATTCGGCATACCTAACTGTTTAGGAGAGAGATTCACGCTCATTGTTAATTGCGAAGGATCAATAATGGGTAATTTAAAATTCGGAATTGGTACCGGGGAAGCTGTACTGAACGTAGCCGAAGAGTTGGGAATTGGGAATTGGGAATTGGTAATAGAGGAGTGGAAATCGGTAATCGGGAATTGGTAACTGGGAATTGGTAAATTTGTACCGATTCTTTCTTCCCTGTGACCAATACTGGGGCTACGCTCAGTAAAAGTTCCGTGTTCCTCATGCCCTGTATCTGTTACATCAGTTAAATTCCCTACATTGCCCGTTGCCCTCTTCTCTGTTGTTACCCTAAGCGAAGTCGAAGCGCCTTCTTCCTTCTTGTTACGCTGAGTGACTTGCCCTGAGTGCAGCCGAAGCGAGTCGAAGGGCCTTGTTCCGACTTCCATTGGACTTCTTCCCTGTTGCTCAATTAACATTTCTTGCCAAATCCGCAATTGCTGACAAGCTTCCCGCAACACCCAGGCTCCCAGAGGCACGATCAAACCTGTTTCTTCAGCTACAGGGATAAAAGTAGACGGCGGAACTAAACCCCGAACTGGGTGGTGCCAGCGCACCAAGGCCTCAAAACCTTCGAGCGCACCGCTGGCGAGCGAAACAATCGGTTGGTAGTGCACAATAAAGTGCGAACATTGATCCTTGCTCTCTCCTAATTCCTCCTTGCCCAAAATAGCCAACCGCAGGTCAGTTTCTAACTGCAACAGCGACATAGTTTGGTCGTGCATCGCCAAATTAAACACTTCGTGGCGGGCCTTACCCAAAGCTTTAGCGCGGTACATAGCGATGTCAGCATCGCGTAGGAATTCTTCCGGGTGAGTGTACTGATTCGATTCGCCACTGGCGGTGGCTTCGCCTCGACTGAAAACAATGCCAATGCTAGCGGTGGTAAATACTTCGTGCCCTTCGAGATGAAAAGGCTTCGTCAGTTCTTTTTGTATCTTTTTAGCTGCGAAAGTGGCGTCGCTGAGGCTCTGAATGTGGTCTAGCAGGATGGTGAATTCGTCTCCCCCCAGTCGGGCCACGGTATCAGAAACCCGGACGCAGGTTTGCAGTCGCTCCGCGAGGGCGATTAGCAGTTTGTCTCCTAAAACGTGTCCTAAAGAATCATTAACTACTTTGAAGCGGTCTAAATCTAGGAAAAGTAAACCAAATTTGTAATCGGGGGACTGATTGGATCGGCGGATGGCTTGTCCTAGCCTGTCGATGAACAAAACGCGGTTCGGCAAACCCGTCAGCGCATCGTGAAAAGCGCCGTGCAGAAGTTGCCGTTCTACTCGCTTGCGCTCGGTGACATCTCGGATAATAATCTGGCCAGCAGTCGAACCTTGATAAATAGCGGGGATGCCGGCCATTTCAACGTCTATTATTTGTCCGTCGAGCCGCATCAGTTTTTGTTCGGCAAGGTCGAGTGGCTGATTTTCTATCTCGACTAGCCGAATGCGCTCTGTGGCTATTTGCACATAGTTTGGATGGACGAAATGCAATATGGGAAAGCCGATTAGCGCTTCGGGAGAACTCGCACCGAGGAGTTTCGCGCCGGCAGCATTGATGTAGGCTATTTTCCCTTGACTGTGAACGGCGATCGCTTCGGGAGATAGTTCTACTAAACGGCGATAGCGTTCTTCACTTTCTTTGAGAGATACTATCAACTCGCAGCGCTCTTTTTCAGCTTGCTGGCGTTCGACTTCCATTTGGTGAACCGCCAGAATTTTGCCAATACTTTGAGCCATCAATTCGATAATTTCTATTTCTTCGTACTTGAACTTTCTTTTCTTTATTTCTGGCGAACTAAAACTCAAGGTACCGTAAGTTTTATTGTTCACAAATATCGGCGTTCCAATGTAAGATTCCGCCTTGCAGTTCTGATAAGCAGGATGTTCGCGCATCTCAATATCTGCTCCTATATGAGAATACGCAACTGTTTTGTTAAGTTGAATGACTGCCGCGCAGTAAGTATCGCTGAGGTTCAATTCTAAGCCTCGCACCAAGTATTCTAAATCTGTTTTAGCTGCTCGGACAATAAAAGTCTCGTTGTCAACTTCAGCCATGATGCCCATAGAAAGTCCAAACATCAAACAGCCTGCTGTTAGATAATCGTCAACCAGTTCTTCAAAGTTTTGATAATGATAAGTTGTAATCCGATGCAAGTGTTTGAGATTAGCGCTAAAAGCTGCTAAAGCTTGAGAATTTAAAAATAATTCTTCTTCCGATCGCTGGCGGTCGGTAATGTCTGTTTGCACTCCAATAAAGTGGGTTAGGTGTCGCCGCGAGTTGTAAACCGGAGCGATCGACAGTTCGTGCCAAAAAGGGGTGCCGTCTTTCCGAAAGTTGCGTAATATAACTTGAGATTCTCTGCCTTCTTCAATGGCAATTCGCAATTGTTTGGCAGCGGGGGTGTCAGTGTCTGTGCCCTGCAAAAATCGGCAATTTTTGCCCATTAACTCGTCTCTGCGATAACCCGTAATCCGCTCAAAACTGGGATTGACATAAATAATCGGATTATCTGCAACGGTTGCGTCGGTGATTGCAATGCCGTTGCTGCAACTTTCGATCGCCCGTTCCATCATTTGTAAGCGCTCTTGCGATATAATTCGCTCGATCGCCGCAGCCAACACGTTGGCGATCGCTTCTACAAAATAAACGTCATCTTGACTGAAAACCCGCCCTTGGCTGGTATGAACCCCCAAAATACCCCAGGCCGGCGAGGATGAACTGTTCGCTGGTTCTGCTTGTCCCCAGTTGCTCCCCAGTCCCCGATTGCCGGGAATAATTACAGTGACGCCGCTGACAGCCCGGTGGTTGTGCAGTAGCGGCAACTCACTAAAGCGCGTTTCCACCCGCAAATCTTCGACGATTGTCGGTTCGCCCACTAGCAATGTGTAACCTGCTTGCGATCGGGCAGAAGCGGCAACAGTAGCGCTGCCGACGAGGCCCGGCTGCCAGCCCACCCCCGCTCGCAGCATAAAAGCATGACCAGAGGGCAACAGTTCTAACACCTGGCAATAATCAACGTCCAGGGTTTGAGCAATTAAAACCGCAGCTTTGTCCATCAGTGCGGACAAATCTGTTTCGGCCAGGGCCTGCTGCCCCAAGTAAGCGACGGCCGCTTGCTGGCGGGCTCGCGAGTGGATTGACGTGAGCAATTCCTGCTCCTTGGCGGCCGCTCGCTTCCGATCCGTAATGTCGGTGAACACCGACAGAACAGCTTTCCCCGACACCAATGTCAGATACCGCATCGATACACTTGCCCAAAACAGCGTGCCGTCAGCTTTTTTAAGCCGGACTTCTGTCTCGCGGACGTGTCCGTTGCGGGCGAGCCGCAACAGCAATTCCTGGCGCTCTGCCGGTTTGTGGTAGAGCATTTCGGCTTTTTGGCGGTCGATCGACTTGAATCCTGTAAACCCGAAAGCCTGACGACATAAATCGTTACTATAAAGAATTGTGCCGTCCGCCAGACTGCTCACGACCAGGGGTATTGGCATCGAGTTGGCGATCGTCAGCAGTAATTCTTTGGTTCCTTGCAGCTCTTTGTACAAGTCTGGCTTGGAGGCCCAGCCGTGACAGTCTTCAGACTTTTCAGGGATAAAACTTTCCATTGTTTAATCGATCCATTAGCAGGACAACTTTTTTAAACTTGTGGTCAATCAATACTGCGGACGGTTTTTAATAAGCATTCGTAGAATAAAAGTGTCAAGGCGATTCGCCAATCGAGCTACCAACGGAAAATCAAGGGTTTCAAACTACGAACTACAAACAGTCCAGACTATTGGTAAATGACGATTTCAGATGCAGAGGAGGATATACAGTAGCCCACAACACATTAATCTTAACCAGAACTATGCAACTGAACGCCCCTAAACTGCTCGGCTGAAGTTTGATACGCTGCTCTCCCGTTAAAGACCACATCTGTCTTTGGTATGACAATCTACTGTTTTTAAAGTTGCGTTAAGTTTTGATAAGAGCGAGGTACTTTACCCAATGTGCAGCGGAAGCTCCTAATCTAAAAAGTAAAGTCACCTACAAACAACCACCGAATACTATCCGAGGAGAGAGGAGAAATGCTTGAATCTTACCGCCGTACCGCTGCCGAACGGGCCGCTTTGGGAATTCCACCCCTGCCACTAGACGCCCAGCAAACGTCGGAACTGTGTGAACTGCTGAAAAATCCGCCGGCACAAGAAGAAGAAACCTTAATAGAATTATTGCGCGATCGCGTCCCCCCAGGCGTAGACAGCGCCGCCTACGTCAAAGCTGGTTTTTTAACTGGCATTGCTAAAGGCGAAATCCACAGCCCCCTAATTGCTCCCAAATGGGCAGTTTACCTGCTGGGGACAATGATGGGCGGTTACAACGTCCAATCTTTAATCGATTTGCTCAATCCCACTGCCGAAATCGCCATTCCCGCCACCGCCGCCCGGGCACTGAGCAAAACGTTGTTAGTATTCGACGCTTTCCACGACGTTATAGCTTTGTCTGATACCAATCCCTACGCCAAGCAGGTAGTCGATTCTTGGGCGGATGCCGAGTGGTTTACAGGTCGTCCTGTGTTGCCAGAAGCGATTACCGTTACAGTCTTCAAAGTTCCTGGAGAAACCAATACTGACGACTTGTCGCCTGCACCTCATGCTACCACGCGGCCGGACATTCCCCTACACGCTTTGGCGATGCTGGAAAGTAAGATGCCAGGAGCTTTGCAAACCATTGCAGACTTGAAGCAAAAAGGTCATCCCGTCGCCTATGTTGGTGATGTTGTCGGCACCGGTTCCTCGCGGAAATCGGCGATTAATTCCGTGCTCTGGCATATTGGCAATGATATTCCGTTTGTGCCGAACAAGCGCAGTGGCGGTTATATTTTAGGAAGTGCGATCGCCCCGATATTCTTCAATACCGCTGAAGATTCCGGCGCATTGCCGATCGAATGTGATGTCTCCCAAATGGAAACAGGAATGGTAATTACCATCCATCCCTACAAAGGCGAAATCACCAACGAAGCCGGAGAAATTATCTCCACCTTCACCCTCAAACCCGACACAATTCTAGACGAAGTTCGCGCAGGTGGACGAATTCCGCTATTAATTGGACGAACTTTAACCGACAAAACTCGCGCTGCTTTAGGACTAGAACCTAGCACTATTTTTACCCGTCCTACAATTCCAGTAGATACGGGAAAAGGCTTTACTTTAGCACAAAAAATGGTAGGAAAAGCCTGCGGTTTGTCCGGCGTTCGTCCCGGTACATCTTGCGAACCAGTAATGACAACAGTCGGCTCGCAAGATACCACCGGGCCAATGACTCGCGACGAATTGAAAGAACTTGCTTGTTTGGGATTTAGCGCCGATTTGGTTATTCAAAGTTTCTGCCATACCGCCGCTTATCCAAAACCTGTTGATGTCAAAACTCACCATGAATTGCCCGATTTCATGGCAGAGCGCGCCGGCATAGCTTTGCGCCCCGGAGACGGCATTATTCACTCTTGGCTCAACCGGATGTTATTGCCCGATACAGTGGGAACTGGCGGCGATTCTCACACTCGTTTTCCTTTGGGAATTTCCTTTCCTGCGGGTTCGGGATTGGTGGCATTTGCTGCGGCCTTGGGCGTCATGCCTTTGGATATGCCGGAATCGGTTTTAGTGCGGTTCAAAGGTGAATTGCAGCCCGGAGTAACGCTGCGGGATGTGGTGAATGCAATTCCCTATGTGGCAATTCAAAAAGGTTTGCTAACCGTCGCGAAACAGAACAAGAAAAACATCTTTTCTGGGCGGATTATGGAGATTGAGGGTTTGCCCGATTTGAAGGTTGAGCAGGCTTTTGAATTGACCGATGCGACGGCCGAGCGTTCTTGCGCTGGATGCACGATTAAATTGAGCGTGGAGACTGTTTCCGAGTACATTCGCTCCAATGTCGCGCTGCTGAAAAACATGGTAGCGCGGGGCTATCAAGATGCGCGGACGATGATGCGCCGGGTGGCGAAGATGGAGGAATGGCTGGCAAATCCGGTGCTGATGGAGGCGGATGCTGATGCCGAATACGTTGAAATCATCGAAATCGATCTGAACGAGATTAAAGAGCCAATTGTGGCTGCTCCCAATGACCCGGATAATGTTAAGTTGTTGAGTGAGGTTGCGGGCGATCGCGTTGACGAAGTATTTGTCGGTTCTTGCATGACAAATATCGGTCACTACCGCGCCACAGCGAAGGTGTTGGAAGGTGCAGGGGAAGTGAAAACTCGCCTGTGGATTTGTCCCCCAACTCGGATGGACGAACAGCAACTCAAAGAAGAAGGTTATTACAGCATTTTTGGAGCCGCTGGAGCGCGTACAGAAATGCCCGGTTGCAGTCTTTGTATGGGCAATCAAGCGCGGGTTAAAGATGCGACAACGGTTTTTTCAACTTCTACTCGTAACTTTAACAACCGCATGGGCAAAGATGCTCAAGTTTATCTCGGTTCGGCAGAACTGGCTGCTGTTTGTTCGCTGTTAGGTCGCATTCCTACAGTCCAAGAATACAATGACATTGTGTCGAAGAGAATCGATCCTTTTGCGGGTGATTTGTATCGCTATTTGAATTTCGATCAAATTGCAGGTTTTGAGGATGAAGGCAGAGTTATTGCTTTGGAAGATATGCCTCGCATTGAGGATATTTTGGGGATTCCTGATGGTGTGTTGAGCAAGTAAAAAGTGTGGCGGGCAATTGCCCGCCTTTTATTTATAATAGGAGAGGGGTTCACGCCTGCATCTCTAGTTCACGTCCAGGATATTGATCGACCTGCCCCCATCCCCTTTTCGTAAATCAATCAAACTTCATATAAATCTGAGAAAGGAGAAAAGTGATTATGCCTGAGCAAGCTTTAATTAGCGAAAGCCAAGCGACAGGAACTTCAGCGCCCGAAACTCGCATAGGTGAAGAAATTGTAGATTTTTTGCGGGAGATTCAGCAAACTCCGAGAGAATATTGGCCAAACTTACTTCAGATGATTCGGCTATTTCGCTCCACAGTAACACTGAAGCCAGGAACCCCCGATACTTCGATAAAAGCTAGAGACGAAATTAAGACCATCGATCCCGTACAGCAGCACGAAGCTCTGAGCAAATTGCTACAGTCTTGGGTTGACGATGGAGATGAACAGGAGCAAACAGAAACCGCTGAAGTTCTCCGCAAGGCACTAGAAGAAAACCCCGTGCATATATAAGATCATTCCATGAGCAGAATAGTGTTGTTAGATTCTGGGCCTTTAGGAATTGTTACAAATCCCAAAGCCACCTCTCCTTTATATCAAGAGGGCAAACTTTGGCTGCAATCTTTGCCACAGAAAGGTTACATTGTAATGCTCCCTGAAATTGCTGACTATGAGGTGAGGCGTGAATTAATTCGTGCAGGTAAGGCGACAGGTATTAGACGACTTGATGAACTTAAATCGCAAATTCCCTACCGTCCTTTGACTACAGAAGTAATGCTTTTAGCGGCTCAGTTGTGGGCTGACGCGAGAATGAGAGGAAGACCAACCGCAGAAGCCAATGCACTTGACGGGGATGTGATTTTGGCGGCTCAAGCAATATTGGAGGCTAGTGAAGGAAATCAGGTGGTAATTGCTACAACAAATGTGGGGCATTTGTCGCAATTTGTGGATGCTCGCGAGTGGCGGCTAATTGAGTGATGTTTAAATCCATCGCACTTAGCCAATCCCTGCTATACTTTGAACTACAGATATTTTTACAGACACCGTTGGCGAGATAAACAGGATGGTGGAAACAGTGGAGACAAGCGAAAAAATTGACGATCGCACACAAACCCGCTACTGGGGTCAAGTTACAGTCATAGACGCGGGCGATCGTTATAAGATAAATCGTATTGAAGTCAAGCCGGGGCATCACATCAGCACCCAAATGCACTATCACCGCAGCGAGCACTGGGTTGTCGTCTCCGGTACCGCTAAAGTTATCTGCGACGACAAAGAGACGATTCTCATGCAGAAACAGTCAACCTATGTTCCCATGAATACTGCTCACCGCGTAGAAAATCCAGGCGTTATTCCCCTGGTGATGATTGAAATCCAAAATGGTGAATACCTCGGCGATGATGACATTATCCGCTTCGCCCAAGATGCTCACGAGGAAGATTGATCCTAGATCCAAATATGAACCCACCGTAGACGCCTGGGAAAAGCTTCGCACACCGAACAATGACCTAGGCTACGCAGCGACCGGAAACAAGATAAATCCTACAATTAAAAATTTAGGGGCAATTTCAGAATTGCCCCTACCTTATTATATTAACTTTGTTAAGCACCAGAATTTGATATAGCAAGTGGCGATCGTCCTACGGCAAAGAAGCGTTTTTCAAATCTACATTTGCCATATTGGCATTCTTTAAATTAGCACCTGTCAAGTCCGAACCATTCAAATTTGCACCGTTCAAATTTGCATTGGTCAAATTTGCATCCCGCAAGTTGACTCCCTGTACGTCTACTCCCGACAAACTGCCACCTCTGAGGCTGACATTCGCTAAATTCGCTACCGACTGGCGAGCATTTCTCAGGTTTGCACCCGCCAAATTGGCGCTTTCTAAATTAGCGCCGATTAAATTAGCGCTGGTGAGGTTGGTATTTTTCAAACTCGCAATCACTAAACCCGCCAAACTCAGATTAGCGCGGCTCAAATCAGCACCCTCCAAATTAGCCCCGTGCATTTTAGCCGCAATTAAACTCGCACCTTGCAATTTAGCTTGTTTCAGATTTGCTTCATTCAGTTTGGCTTCGTTCAAATTTGCACCGCTGAGGTTGGCACCGCTGAGGTTCGCACCGCTCAAATCTGCGCCAGTCAAATTGATACCAGCAAGCTGCGCTCCTGTCAAGTCACATTGGCTACATTTTTTAGTTTCTAATAATTGCTTGACGTGCGATACGTTTTCTGCCTTTACTCCGGAGGCACAACCGATCGCAATCAGCAGCCCTGTTGTTGTTAAAATTCCAAGTTTCATATACCCACCCTCAGCAAAATCTCTCTTTAATAATATCCCACATTATTAAAGAGGTTAGGGTGATCAGTCTCTTTGATAAACTGTGACAATCATCACCCTGTTGTGCACAAAATATGCAATAATTATTGAGTTTTAAACTCCCAAAAATTATTGTAAAGAATTATTGCTTTTTCAGGAACCAAAAAGGAAAAGATTGCGTCGGTTCTAGACGGACGCCGGTAATGCTGTTCTGAGCAAATGTATAGTCTTTATCCTGCCAAAGAGGGATGAAAGGTACATCTTGACCCAGTATGTCTTGAATTTCGGCAAACAGGGCTTTGCGGGTTTCAGGATTTGCTTCTTTTCGTTGCTTGTCGATTAGTTCATTTACCCGATCGCTATAATAAAACGAACCCTGACCTTGACTTTGACCCTTGGAGCAGCCCTCAGCCTCGGAACCTGTCGCACAATCTAAAAACGGGTGGATGTAATTGTCAGCGTCAAAAAAGTCGGCGGACCAATCCACTAAAACCGCAGGATAAATTCCCTTCTCTATGTTTTGAAACAAAGTCGAAGATTCAACGCTGTTAATTTCAACCTGCATTATTCCGTCCATTTTGAGTTTAGCTTGCTCCTCCATCATACTCGCGACTAAAGCTCTTTTTCTTGAAGCCGAAGCATACCAGATTGGCAGAACAAAAGGATTTGTGGCCGAGTATCCCGCTTTCGTTAAAAGTTCCTTAGCCTTTGTCGTGTTGGCATCGCCGTACAGTTCTTTAAAAACAGGTTTTTGAACGTCGAAGTTTGTGGGAATCAGACTGTAAAGCGGTTGTGCTTGTCCCCGCAGTACGCGCTCGTTAATCACCGGGCGATCCATCACTGCTGCGATAGCCTGTCTCACTTCTAACTTGTCCAGCGGTTTAGACTTGGTATTCAGCACCATGTAATTAACCGTACTGCTTTCCCCCGCGATTTCCTGCCATTTCCCTTTTTTTGCTCCCTCGTCCAAGCTTTGAACTTGGTCTGCATCCAGAGACAAATAAGCTACATCGATCGCACCCGTCTGAAAAGTATTGAACAAATTTGACGAACTAGAAAGCAGCAAAAGGTCAATTCCTTGATTAACCGGCTTTTCCCCCCAATACTTGTCAAACACATCAAACTTGAGAGAATCGCTGCCGTACTTCGCCAGCTTGTAACGTCCAGTTCCCACAAAGGTATCGGGTTTAAATTTACCCTGTCCAATCTCGTATGCTTTCGGAGAAACCGCACACATACCGGAAAATGTCAACAGGGAAGGAAAAGCAGTAAAAGGCTTTTTGAGTTGAAAAGTTAATTCGTATTCGCCCGTGGCTTTTACCGATTCTACTGCATCGCTCAACAACATAGCCGGACTGCCACCATTTTTGATAAACCGCTGCAAGGAAAATTCCATTGCTGCGGCGTTAAACGGTGTGTCATCGTGAAAAATAACACCTTGACGCAAGGGGATTGTATATGTCAATCCGTCTTGGCTAACTTTTGGCATTGCTGTCGCTAAGTGGGGGATTAACTTTGTAGTTCCAGACTCGTAGGTGTAGAGAGTGTCGCCCAAATTTCGCAGCAATTGTCCTGATAAGGTTTCGTAACCGTCCGCAGGGTCGATCGTCCGCAATTTCAAGGTTGTGCCAATAGTAACGCGGTTATTAGCATTTTCGCCGGTCGCATTCACCGATCGACGCGCTCCCTGTCCGCAACTTGCAGTTAACAAGCAGCACAGAAAGAACAGAGCTATCGCTTTAATCACTGAAGGTTTTATATGTATTCTAGGCTGCTGCTTGTTAATTCCCATCGTCTTTTTTTGACACTCCAAATTATTGATTATATTATCAGGACTTACGCACTATTAAACTAGAAACCGGATTTATTGATAGATTCTCCTGTAATACAAATATCGCTGCCTAACCAGAGTAACTTAAAAGCTTGGTGATGTTCGATCGTTTGAGATCCTTCGGCTCAATCTTTATAGCTTGCGGGGTCATGAGTGTTCTTGCTAAGAAGTGCGGCGATCGTCTTAATTAACTTATCCGGTTCGATCGGCTTTGCCAGATGTCGTTGAAATCCAGCTTGCAAAGCTTGCTGTTGATTAAACTCCCCCGCATAGGCAGTCAGGGCGATCGCGGGAATCAGCCCACCCCGTTCTGGCGGCAGGGTTCGCACTTGCCGCAACAGCATATAGCCATCCATCCCCGGCATTCCAATGTCGCTCAACAGGACATCGGGCTGGAAATTAGTCAACGCTGTCACGGCTTCTTGAGGGACAGCAACAGTCACTACCTCTGCACCTGCATCTTCTAGCACAAAGGAAATCAACTCTCGCATATCCGGCTCATCATCTACCACAACTATCCGCATCCCGGATAACGGTTCATCCGCAGTCGATCGTTCCGAAAGTCTTGCCAGAGAGTTTTCTTGTCTTACCTTCCCTGATAGGGGCAGTCTTACGGTAAAGGTAGCTCCTAACCCTTCACCCTGGCTCTGGGCCCCAACGGTGCCACCGTGCAGTTCGACTAAATGCCGCACGATCGCCAGCCCCAATCCCAAGCCACCAAACTTGCGGGTTGTAGCGCCATCTTTTTGCCGGAAGTAGTCAAACACGTAGGGTAAAAACTCTGGTGCGATGCCAATCCCTGTATCCGCCACCGTAATTTGAGCGTGATTGCCAACACGAGTCAAATTCACCTCAACGCGCCCCCCGGCAGAAGTGAATTTGACCGCATTGGAAACAAGATTCCACACAACTTGCTGCAAACGGCCCGAATCCCCCAAAATTTGTCCAATCTGAGGATCTAACACAGTCCGAATGTCAATGGATTTGGCAACAGCAGCCAAATTGACAGTTTCGATCGCCGATTCCACAGTTAAAGCTAAATCGACTGGACGAATATTAAGACTGAGCTTGCCTTGGAGAATTTTCGAGACATCAAGCAAATCTTCAATCAATTCAGTTTGCAGCTTGGCATTGCGTTCGATCGTCGCTAACGCCTGTGCAGTTTTGGCCGCATCCAGCTTGCCAGTTTGCAGCAGCTTTGACCATCCCAGGATGGGATTGAGGGGCGATCGCAATTCATGGGATAGTACCGCTAAAAACTCATCCTTGATCCGATTTGCCTGTCTTAGCTGTTCCGCTTGCTGCTGGAGTGAATCGTTCAGATTTGCCCGTTCCAGAGCGATCGCGATCTGGTCACAGATAGATCCCAGCAGATCGATTTCTGCAGGGGTAAAGTGCGTCCGAGTCAGACTGGCAAATGAGAGCGTTCCTAATAACTGCCCTTGAGCGATTAACGGTTGACCCGCGTAAGCCGTGATGCCCAGTTCATAGGCGGCTCTACCATTCGGATGAGTGGAGAGTTCGGCTTGATTCAAGACAAGTTGCTGGTGCGTTTGGGCAACCAGTCCACAGAGATATTGCCCTAATTCGATCCATGCGATCGCCTGCGCCCTTTCTTCAGAGATGCCATCATAGTTTCTCAAATGCAGCATCCGGCGGTTGTCTTTTTCTTCCACCATGAAGTTGTAGTAAGAGTGCAGATCGAGTTGCACTGCTAGTTTGCGGAATAGCGTGTCCATCAACGCCAGAGGCTGTTCTGTCTTCATGAGATCGCGGGTAGTTTCATACAGCAATTGCAGTCGCTCACTTGCTTGCCGTTGTGAGGTCTTGTCCTGCATGATTTTGACCAATCCCTGCGGACAATCCGCTTCGTTAAGCAGGGGCATCATCAATCCACTAGCCCAAAAGCGATTCCCATCTTTGCGGACGTGCCAGCGTTCGTCTTCGGCCCGTCCTTGCAGTAGAGCCGTTTGCCTCTCGTACTCGGCTTGTCCTTGTTCGTTATCTTCGGGTGTGAAGATCATCCGACTCGAGCAACCAATTGCTTCTGTCTCGGTATAGCCCAACAACCTTTCTGCCCCTGAGTTCCAACTGGCAATGATGCCGTTAAGGTCGATGGTGAAGATGGCATAATCTTTGGCGCTTTCAATGATCAGACGGAGGCGGGATTCACTCTCGCGCAGGGCTTCCTCAGCTTGTTTGTGGTCTTCAATATCAACACAGGAGCCGATGTAGCCCAAGAACTCACCGTCCAATCCGTAGCGAGGAACAGCTTCATCCATAACCCAACGATATATGCCATCACAGCGTTTCAAGCGATATTCCATCTTGAACGGTTGACGGGCATCAAAGGCAGTCACATACGTGTCTAAACACCGATCAAGGTCGTCGGGGTGGACTCCTTGTGCCCAACCATTGCCCATTTCTTGCTCGATCGTCCGTCCCGTAAAGTTTAGCCACGGGAGGTTGAAGTAATAACAGAGTTTATCGGTTCCCGACATCCAAATCAGCACAGGGGCGGCATCTGCCATCACCCGGAACCGTGCCTCACTCTCCCGTAGTGTGGCTTCGGCTTGTTTGCGATCGGTGATATCGTTGACCAGTGCTACAAACCCTTCAACTTTTCCCTGGCTATTGCAGCGGGGAACATAGGTCGCATTGACATAACGGGTTCGACCATCTTTGTAGGGAACTTGGGTTTCAAAGGTCACTTCCTCTCCTGCCAAGACTTGCTCAACATAAGGACGAATCCCTTCATAGCCAGTTTCCCCTAAAACCTCTTGGAGGTGCTTGCCATAGATTTCCGTTGCCGGATGTCCAAACCATTGTTCATATGCTCGATTGTTGAAGCGGTAGCGTTGGTCTGAGTCTACAAAGGAAATCAAGGCAGGCACGGCATTGGTGACTAAACGAAGTTCTGCTTCTCGTTGTTGCAATACCTCCTCGGCCTGTTTTCGATCGGTGACATTTCGGAAATAAACCGTAATCCCGTTCGCGGCAGGGTAGGTGCGAACGTCATACCACCGATCGTGATCGGGATAAAACGCCGTGACTGACAAAGCTACGCGCTCGTTTGCCACGCGCCGATAAACCCGCTCAAACTCGCTGCCATTGAGTCCGGGGAATTCTTCCCACACATTTTTCCCAATCAGATCGCTTGCAGTGCGGTCTAGCAGAATTCCGCCAGACGGATTCACGTAAGTGAAACACCAATTCTCATCAAGGGAAAAGAATCCATCATCAATGCTCTCCAGAATGTTCCGACTGTGCTCTTCGCTTTGACGCAACGCTTCTTCGGCTTGTTTACGATCGCTGATGTCGATTAATACGCCGCGCGTCGAAATAATCATGCCATCAGCGTTATAGGCGCAATCGCCCTTTGCCAAAATCCAACGAACGGTGCCATCTGCCCACAGCGCCCGATACTCAATTTCAGTATGCGGTTGATTCGCTTTTAGCTCAGTGAGGACGCTGTGAACGAATGGGCGATCGTCCTGATGCACGGCTTCTAAAAACACCTGCATCGACATTGCCGTATCTACGGGTAAACCAAACATCGCTTTGGCTATGTCCGTAAAACTCAGCGTGTCAGTTTCTATATCCCAATACCACAAACCCAAATTGCCGCCTTCGGAAGCCAGTCGGAGTTGTTCTTCGCTCTCACGCAACGCCTGGAACGATCGATCGCGCTCGAAGGCGATGCTGGCAACTTGGGTGCCGAACTCGGCGAGTTTATATTCCCAATCCGTCGGCCTCCGCGCCTCGCTAAAGCACAGCATCAGCGACCCCAGAGGTAGATTGTCCTGCCTGAGCACGGGCTGAGAATGACAGGCTAGAATGCCATGAGCCACGCATAAATTTCGCCATGCTTGCGACCAGCGCTCGTCGTTGGCAATGTCGGCGCAGGTCACGGGCTGACCGCTATACACTGCTTCGCCGCAGGTTCCAATGCACAAATCGTTAATCGGAGCATCTTGAAGTCCTTCAGCAAAAGATGGTGGAAAGTCTGGAGTAATGTATCTGTTAAACGTTAGGCGCTGAGCATCCGCTAGCAGGAAGCCCGCGCGGGTACCCGGATTCAGCCTGGATACTGAGTTACATACCGCTGCCAGACAGTCGTCTAGTGGCTGTCCGAAGGCGATCGACTCCAGCAGTCGTTTCTGCTCGATTAAGAGGAGTTCCGCCTGTTTGCGATCGGTAATGTCAGCAAGCAAAACGGTCAGTCCACTGGGCGAAGGGTAAATTCGATGGTCATGCCAACCCTTCCAAGGTGAGTAGAGATAATCAAACTGGAGCGGCGTTTGTGCGTGCATTGCCCGATGAAATTGCACATAAGCATCGGTGTCAACTGCCGCCGGAAATAGATCCCAAACGTTCTGACCCAGAATCGCTGACCGCGGCATTCCAATCATTTCACAGTAGCGATCGTTGGCATAGGTGTAGCGCCAATCGCGATCGAGGATGTAAAACCCATCGTTGATGCTAGAAAGTACCGTTTCTAGCTGTTCTTTTGCCTCCGTCGCCGCAGCTTGTGCGGCTTCGCCCCGAAGCTGGGCTTTTTGTTCTTGCGACCTTGCTTCCTGTAAAATTTGCAAGGCTGCTTTCGCATTTTTTAGAGCACTGCGCCACGATAGATTGAGTGAAGCGCTCAATCCTGCGGCGAGCGAAAACATACCCAGCCGAACAATTGTCTCTACATTAACTATCTGTAAGGAATAGAATGGCTCAATAAAAAAATAGTTGATGGCCAGCGTGGATAAAATTGTTGCCAGTAACCCAGCCCCGAAACTGCCATACCACGCACTCACCATCACCGCGATGAAAAACAGGGGCATCGTGGTTGGGTAGAGCCACGGTAAAAGCAATCGGGTTAGCGCCAGTGCCAGAGCCACGGAGAGGGTGGCCACACCATAGGGAAGTAGTCGAATATCTCTGAAAATGCTGTTGATTTCCTCTACACTCACCCTTTGTACTCCTTATCCGAAAAATATCTTGCTCGCAGCGCCTGACTGCATTCGCCAAGCGTTGCAGTAAGGCGAATCACCTAACTCATCCAGCAATATCTCAATTTGCTTGAGTGGCAAGCGAGAAGTTGTAGCGTGTCCATTTTCCCAACGATTAATCGGGGTAAGGTCATCCCTAATTCATTCGCCAACTTTTTCTGAGACAGGTTCAGCGCTGGCCGCCGTTCTCCCACCAAATTACCGATCGCTGGTTTTTCTGCCCTAAGCCGTTCTCTTTTGAGAACCCTCAGAAGTAACAAGTATAAAGCTATTTATATTTTACACCTTTTACAGCTTTTAGGAGTCAGTCACCACTCTCAAGATATATAGCAATCCTTCCAGGAGTCGTAATTTTTTTACCCCACCCCAACCCTCCCCGAACCCGCAGAGAAAAAGTAAGAAATTCACAAGTGATGCGAGAATTGCTATATGGAGTCAATTTAAAATCTCAAATAGACTAATTTACTTTAAATTCCTTTGAGGAGCGATCGCCAATCCCGACAGCGTTTCAGGTAAATGCGAGCTACATGATCGCTGGGATTTGTTCGCAAACACTCTTCAAATAATTTTCCCGCTTCTCGGAATTCCTTGCGATCGCACAGTAACATAGCTTCATTATATACAGACAAATTTGCTAACTTTGCCGACAAACTTTCCGGCGGATCTGCATCAAATACCTCATATACTACGACATATTGAGATTTTCCTTTTACCTGTACTTTATCCACAATCCTAATAGCATAATCTGTTGGATTTCGCAACCGTTCCAAAGTCTGCTGAGAAATTAACAAAGGTACGCCGTAATCTTTGGTCAATCCTTCAATGCGAGATGCTAAATTAACAGCATCGCTAATCACAGTGCTGTCCATTCTGCTTGTACCCCCGACTGTCCCCAGCATCAAAGAACCCGAATTGATGCCAATGCCAATTTGAATCGGGACGTAGCCGACGCCTTGACGGTATTCGTTATAATTCTTCAGGATATTTAGCATTGCAATACCCGCTTTCACTGCATCATCGGCAAAGTCACTAAACAAAGCCATAATTGCATCGCCGATGTATTTGTCAATAAACCCGTTATTTCTAGTAATCGCAGGCTCCATCCGCGAAAGGTAAGCATTGATAAATTTAAAATTTTCTTGGGGAGTCATAGTTTCTGAAAGCGTCGTGAAGTCGCGAATATCCGCAAATAGCACCGACATTTCTTGCTGCACTTGGTCGCCTAAATGGACATCTATAATACTTTCATATCCCAACAGATTTAGAAATTGGTGCGGCACAAATCTACCGTAAGCATCAGTTAAGTCTGATTCGGCATCCAGGGATTTTTCTAAATTTTGGTTGAGGTCAAATAGTTTCTTAATAAATAAATGGCGATCGGCTTCAGCTTCTTTACGTTCCGTGACATCTTGAAAAACTGCGATCGCAAAAGCAATTTTGCCACCCTCGTCAAAAATTGGCGTTCCCCAAATCTCAAGGGGAACTTTCTTGTCGGCTTGATGAATTTCTAGATCGTCAGCCGTCGCGTTTTCGCCCCTCAAAGCTCGGACTATCGGCAAATTCTCGAAAGGGTAAATAGTCTCAGTTCCTGCAATATAAATTTGATAACTTTCTGACAAATCCTCAACTGAATTTAACGGCAAAACTCCTTGACCGAGTAACTGCTGTCCGGCGTGATTTACGTAGTAAGGTCTGCCTTGAGAATCCAGCACAAGCACACCTATGGGAATCGCTTCGAGAAATTGAGCCAGCTTGATTTCGCCTTCGCGCACGGCCTCGAATGCGCGAGAGCGTAACTCAGTTTCAACCGTATCGGAATGTTCAGCAGTAGTTTCCAGCAAGATTTCCAGATCCGCTTTTTCCTCCTTCAAGTCTTCCACTTGCTGGCGCAATCTTTCTATCTCTAAAAGTAGCTGTTCTCTAGATGGTTGTTCTTCCAGCATAACTCGAGAATTTGCGCCTCGACTAACAAAAAATTGCTTAACATCTCGCACCCTAAAATTAATCGTGTTTTTATAGAAATTCCAACTGCAAACCAGGCATTAGGCGCTGAAAATTCCTCAAAGATTTACCGTGCCAAGCTATGCTTTGAGAGCCTTGTACCGCCATTTGCACCCTGGCTGTTTTGCGGATCTCGATAATAAACTTCGATAGCATATTGATGCCAGAACTGTTCAAAAATTCTAACTGCTGCAAATTGAGGGTAATTTTCGTCGGTTCCAAGTCGGCAACTTTGGTCAGAAACTGCGCTATCGGCGCGTACTCTGCAGGCCCGCTCAGCCTTAGAGATCCAATCAAACTCACGGTTGCCGTTGCTGGATCGTAACAGATCTGGTAATCTTCTGTATTAATTTCCATAGCCACAAAAAAAAGTCTCTTAGATATTATCGATCGCCAGCGTGGCTTATACTGTTAATTGCACCATAGTTGTGACCGCAATTACTTCCGGGTCTTTGTGCACAGTCTGGAATTTCCAGCCAAGTTTGGCGGTATAATCGGTGAGCATGGTCAACAAACCCAATCCAGAATTGGTACACTTGTCGTCAGCAGCATTTTTTTCCAGCCGCTGAATGTAAAGTTCCCTCGGTTCGGAGGTCAGCAACTGGTGAATATAAGCCTGAAACTTGTCCACAGCTTGGGGAGAGATGCTGTTACCAACTGAGAAAATCACTCCGTCACTCTCTAATAGCAGTTTAATATCGATCGGGTAATCCGAGGTTTCATCATTAAACTTCATGGCATTTTCCAATAACTCGTTGGCAATGTAGCTAACAGCGCTTTTTATTTCAGCTTGTCTTTCAATTGTCGAGGGATCATCTTGGTTGCCCGGAAAAAAAGTTATCAAGTAGTCAGCCAAAAAATCCGCCGACAAACCGTTGTTCCGCCACCGCTGCTTGAGAGGAACCGAACTGGGAGAAAATCCAATTATTAAGTATTCTTGGCTAGCGGGCTGCTCGATGAAATCGCCGAAAATCTGAGTCATACCGATGTGAGAGCTAAAGTTTGAGATGAGGGGGATCATTGAATATATTTTAAACTTTAGAAGGGATCAGCAAGTAATTATTTTTGTTTCAGTACCAGCAATGTGATGTCATCAAAAACTTTTTGTTCGCCGATGTGCGATCGCACGTCCTTAATTACAGCGTGCCTAATTTCGGTAGCCGAACGCTGCCAATTAATCTCTATTACCTCTATTAACCTATCTAAACCATAAAGCAGTTCATCCATATTTTGAGCTTCCGTAATCCCGTCAGTGTACAGCACAACCACATCTCCTGAACGCAAATGCACAATTTTCTCTGCAACAAATTCAGCAATATCTGCATCCAGCCCGATCGGGAAACCCAAATCGATTGTATCAAACCTCTCTACACAACCGTTACACCGCACAACAATCATTTCTTCGTGCTGGCCGCTCAACTTCAGCATCCCCTCCTCATAGTCTAGCAAGGCAAGGCTAGCATTTTTATCGGATTTCATCCGCTGCACGTTATCGTAAATTACACTATTAATAGCACTTAAAAATTTCACCGGATCGGATTCATTATAGGCGAGCAAAGTTCGGACAGCGGTTTGAACCATAATCATTAAAACGCCGCTCTCCAATCCGTGTCCGGTAACATCGCCAATGCCGATTTTTACTCTACCTTTGTGCTGGAGTACGTCGTAATAGTCGCCCCCCACTTCCTCAGCAGCCTCCATAAATCCCGCAATATCTAAGCCGACAACTTCCTTAAGTTCTCGCTCTTTTGGCAGCAGCATCTGCTGAATCTTCCGAGTAACGTCTAGTTCAGCGCTCATTCGCATATTTTCAGCTTTTAGGCGATCGTTGAGAACAGTAATTTCTTGATTTGCAGCAACTAAGGCATCGGCAATCTTGTTAAACGCACGCACAACTTGCCCCAATTCATCTCTGTTATCCAAAATAATTTTCTGGGTAAAATTGCCATCAGCCATCTTTTTTGATGTTTCGTCAAGAACAAATACAGTTTGCATAACTGCCCTGTAAAAAGACACAAATAGATAAATGACTATAGCTAATATTATCAACACTAAAATAATAATTAATTGTTTTTTATTAACAAAAGCAGCAATCCGATACTGAAGAAGAAAATTTAACTCATTTACCGTTTTATCTCCGAGTTTAAAACTGGCATTTAAAGCCAAATTGCTTCCAGTGATGTAGGCGTAATATTTTAGTGATACACTTTGATATATTGTTTGATCTAGTTGCTTAGTTAGCTGCTTAACCAGAGAGTTGAATTTTATTAAATCCTCTGTTAATGCCGAGCGCAGATTACCCTGATGATTATTGCTAAATGCTACCTCCATATTAATTGCCAAATCATCATTGATT
Source organism: Microcoleus sp. K1-B1 (assembly GCF_036704705.1). NCBI lineage: Bacteria > Bacillati > Cyanobacteriota > Cyanophyceae > Oscillatoriales > Microcoleaceae > Microcoleus > Microcoleus sp. K1-B1. The sequence goes on from NZ_JAUBSH010000043.1 coordinate 39,001, forward strand.
TCTCTCAATCGGCTGGAAAGAGTAATTAGTTGCGCTCTTTCTTCTGGTGTAGCATCGGCACGCAGGCTGATTTTTTGAGAAATAAGCCTAATCTCTGACAAAATTTTTTCCATTTCTGGAAGCTGACGCAAAGTAGCATTTATTAAATAATAGGTATCCAAATCTGGGTCTGAAATCAGATTGGAAGTATCGCCGACGCGAGCACTCAGTCTATCAATGTCTGTAGCTAAACGTTGATAGACAAAATCGTAAGTTTCTAAACTCCACTGGCTGCGGCGAAGTTTAAAATTTTGCCAATCTTGATAAATCTTATTAAAATTTTCACTGGACATTAATATATTTCCGAGCTGGCTATCTGTATTGGCTAGGGTTTGAAAGTTCTTGTCTATCTTGGCTTCTAAATCGTTTCTGCCTTCTGAAGTGCTTAAATTAGGATTTAAAATCTGATAATTTAACAGTTGAAGTTTCGGTATGTATTCCCTCAACTGGCGCAGCGATCGCAGGTATTCATTACCGTAGATTTCTTTTTGAGTAAAATCGACCCTGCTGTTGATTTCTGAAATCAACAGGTACATGACCAAGGTTAAGGGTATTGCAAATAGAAAACCGATCAGGAGAAATTTTTGAGGATAACTCAGCCGATTCATTAAATGGATTGCCAGGGATTTCCTGTTCATAATGGATAGATGTCAACAAAATTATACTCAAAAAGTAGCCTTTGCTACTAAAGTAGTTGCGAGGACGCTCGCTCGATAAAACCACAATACTAATACAATTAATCAGCGATAGCTGATTTAATTTCTAATGCGTTTTCGTCCTGTTGCAACAAATTTTGAGGCATCCCTGTGATATCCTTGGCTCAGCTCGCCTCCCACAGTCTAAAACACGTTTAGCAGTTTTGGAACGCAGAATAGTAATTTGTACTGAGAGTTGGGGGCAGGATTAGAGGCTTTTAAGAATATTTACTTAAGCATAAATTTTTCTTAATACCCTGAGACAAAAAGTAAAAATTAAGTAATAACTGGGTAGTGCAAGTTTCCTGAAACACAACTGCAGGCGGCGAGTAGAAAATACTTGCGCCGCACGCACCAGCAGTCAAATCGGTTCTGCACAAAGGAACCAATAGCACCAGCAATAGTGTCTAAGTAAGTATCTGCAGTTGAGTGTTCAGGAGCGATCGCGCATTGTGTAAAGTGAGGCAGAGGGCATATTATGAAAAGAATCTCCAAAAATAAATTTCAAAAAAATAAAAACCGAGACCAAAAGCAGCCCAATCCTGTAATCTTGGCTTTGGTGCTGACAGGAATTCTGGTATGGGAAATGTATCCGGCCCTAAGACACACCGCTGCGGCTAACGCGGGTGCTCTCAAAGATTCCCTGGCCCAGTTGGAAAGGCAACAGCAGCAAACCGCGCAGCAATTTTCCTCAGCCGCGGTGCCCCAAAACATCAGCTATTCGGTATTGGCACTTAATACTCTCACTTCCGAACCGGGGAATTTGGCCGAGGGTACGCGCAAAAATCCCCCGAACAAATTGCCTGCAACCGTAGCAGAAGCAGTTCGCCGAGAGTTGTCGGACTCCACTGGCATTGCTGCTGACAAGTTGAAAGTAACTGAATCAAGCGGACAAAGTTGGCCGAATACTTGTTTAGGACTCTCGAAAGCGGATGAAATTTGCGGTCAAATGATTGTCGAAGGTTGGCGGGTTGTGGTTTCTGATGGTAGGCAAACTTGGGTTTACCGCACTAATGCTAGGGGAAATATCTTGCGTTTGGAAAAAAAGTTAGCTAGGTAAATATACCCCTGGGAAATGAAATATAAGTTTCCTTTTGGAACAGGCAAGATGCCTGTTCCACAAAGAGTGAGTTTTTTTGTGGGCTTCTGGGAACAGGCAAGATGCCTGTTCCACAAAGAGTGAAGTTTCTTGTGGGAAGTTTCTTGTGGGCTTCTGGGAACAGACAAGATGCCTGTTCCACAAAGAGTGAATTTTCTTGTGGGTGGTTTCTTGTGGGCTTCTGGGAACAGGCAAGATGCCTGTTCCACAAAGAGTGAGTTTTTTTGTGGGTGGTTTTTTGTGGGGAGTAGGGGTTGGGCTTCTAGCCCGCCCCTTGCCTTAATTTGGGATTTGGTTTCTTTCGATGATGCCGCCGCCCAATAGCACATCGCCGTCATACCAAACAGCGGCTTGTCCGGGGGTAATACTCAACTGCGGTTCGTCAAAAATCAACTTAACTCTTGTACCGCCGACTTTTTCCTCTGCTTGGGAGGATTCTACAGGAATAATTGTAGCCGGGACGGGTTGCGATCGATATCTAATCTGTACCTGAGCCCGAATCGGAGCCGTCGGCGCAGCCACAGAAACCCAATTCACTTTCTGGACTGTACATTCAGATTCTACTGCCAACTGTCGATCGCCCACAATTACCCGATTGCCAGCAGCATCGAGTTCAATCACGTACAGCGGTTCCGGTGCAGCAATTCCGAGTCCCTTCCGCTGGCCGATGGTGTAGTGGTGAACGCCGTCGTGCTGTCCAAGCACCCGCCCTGACTTGTCCACAATGTCACCCTTTTGCGGCGCAATGTACTTATCCAGAAAAGCCCGCATCGAACCGTTACTTTCCACCAAGCACAAATCCTGACTTTCCGGCTTATCAGCAGTTGTCAAGCCAAATTCCGCCGCAATTTTGCGAGTTTCTGTCTTGGTAATTTCCCCCAAAGGAAATTCTGTACCCGCCAACAAATCCTGTGTTAGATCGTACAAGAAATAAGACTGATCTTTCGCAGGGTCGATCGCCCGCAGCAACTGATAGCGACCAGTAGAAGCATCGTAAGTAATCCGAGCGTAGTGGCCTGTAGCGATTTTGTCAATTCCGAGTTCTTCGCGAGCAAACTTAAGCATCGGCCCGAACTTCACAGTTTTATTGCACTGCGAACAAGGCAAAGGCGTAACTCCTGCACTGTAACCCTCCACCAAATAATCGACAATACTTGCCTGAAAGACCTCGCGGCTGTCAACAATGTGGTGGGGAACGCCCAAATCTTCGCAAATTTTAGCTGCATCGACCATTCCCTCAGAGCAGCACTGACCTTTGCCCTTCATCAACCACAGCGTTAAACCCACCACTTCATATCCCTGATGGTGTAAAATTGCGGCTGCTGCGGAACTATCGACCCCGCCGGAGAGGCCTACAACAATCTTGTTCATGGTTGGGGAGAAATTGCTATTTTACTGTTACTTTGTTCGATCGAGCTAATTTATTATACCACAAGTATACTACAACTTGCCACTGCTGCTGTTAGCTGAAATTTTAGCATTAATATGACCATTCAAAAATTTGTTGTCACCGCCGACCAAATGCGGCAAATAGAAACGAGAATTTTTGCTGCTGGAATGCCAGTCGCAGCTTTAATGGAAAAAGTCGCGGGACTGATTGCTAGACGCATTCAGGAGCTTTTGAAGGCGGAAGGAAGTTCGGCAAGCAGTGTACGGGATTTAACGGATAGAAGGAAGAGGGAAGAAGGGAAAAATCTTGTTAATTCTCAATTGCCAGTTATCGGCGTATTGGTTGGGCCCGGACACAACGGCGGCGATGCTTTGGTTGTTGCCCGCGAATTGCACTTTCAAGGGTTCCAAGTAGTTATTTACTGCCCGTTTTCTAAACTCAAAGAACTAACAAAAAATCACGCTGATTATGCGCGTTGTTTAAATATTTCATTTAGTGACAAAATTGAAAATCTGAAAAACTGCACTTTGCTCGTAGATGGTTTATTTGGCTTTGGATTAGAACGAGAAATTAATAACGCTACCGCAGCAGCTATTGACGAAATAAATAATTTAAACATCCCAGTTTTAAGTATAGACATTCCCTCGGGAATTCATACAGATACCGGAGAAGTTTTGGGGACGGCAATCCGGGCAAAACATACATTATGTTTGGGTTTGTGGAAAATGGCATTTCTGCAAGATAGAGCGTTAGAATATATTGGCAGTTCAGAATTAATTGATTTTGATATTCCCGCCGCAGATATTGCAGCAATATTGGGTGAAACGCCAGCAATACAACGCATTACAAAAGCCTCGGCAACTCAGCATTTGCCGTTACCCCGATCGCCAATTTCGCACAAATACACCAACGGTAACATACTAATTATTGCAGGTTCCCGCCGCTACAGCGGAGCGGCAATTTTGGCAGCATTGGGAGCAAGAGCCAGCGGCATCGGAATGCTGTCAATTGCTGTTCCTGAGTCGATTAAACCGATGTTGAGCAGTCAGTTGCCAGAGGCATTAGTTATAGGATGTCCCGAAACCCAAAGCGGTGCAATTAGCGAATTGCCCGTAGCAATTGATTTGAGTACCTATGATGCGATCGCGGCAGGGCCTGGTCTGACATTGGAAGCGGCAATCGCTGTAGAATCTGTACTGGAGAGCGATCGACCTCTGGTTTTAGATGCTGACGGTTTAAATATTCTCGCTCAACTCGGCACAGTCCCGATTTTGTCCGAACGCTCTGCACTGACAATTATCACGCCTCATCCGGGCGAATTCAAGCGTTTATTTCCCGAATTAGCCGACGAAACCGGCGATGATCGAATTGCGGCAACTCAAGCAGCAGCTCAGCTTTGCGGTGCAACGATATTGCTCAAAGGAGCCAGAGTGTGCATAAGTTGGAAGGATGAGGGCGATTCCCTACGGGATAGCGACGCTTCACGTACCATCACCTACCTCAATCCCGAAAGCACCCCAGCCCTCGCCAGAGGTGGCAGTGGCGACGTTCTCACTGGCTTGTTAGGGGGACTGTTAGCAAGTGCGATCGCCCGCAAATCCCCCCCCAAATCAGTTGCTGCAACAGCAGCTTGGTGGCACGCTCAAGCCGGAATCATGGCTGCCAAAGAACGGACGGAATTAGGAGTAGATGCCTTTACTTTGACACAGTATTTAATTCCAGCTTTGCGAGAATTTTCTTAGCAAACAATCAACATGAGTTGGTAGAGTGCGTACCCCGCATCTTTGTATTGGGTAGGTGTTCACCGCGCACCTTAGCTCTTGGTTTGTATTGACAACGGAAGTCCTCATAAAAATATTACAAGTTGCATTCCTTACGACAAACCAACGGGTAACTCAAACCAGTGACACTCAAATGAGTGACACTCCAAAAAGTGACTGTGCATCCACAAATCCCACCAGTTATACCTGAAATATCAAACACCAAAACTTAAATATTGAGAGGAATCACATTATGTACACCGAAGAAAGAAGCTTGAACAATGAAACTATGGCTCTCGTCGCCGATACTACTGCTCAATCAACTCTGGCATTTGCTGAAACCACTGGAGTAAACAAACCGACTTTGCAAAGGGGTTCAACAGGTCAAGCTGTCAAGGAACTACAACAGCTTCTATATCATTGGGGTTATTATTTCGGGTCGATTGACGGTATTTTCGGCGTCCAAGTTCAAAACGGGGTCAAAGGCTATCAACACCGCGTCTTTTTAAAAGAAGATGGGATTGTCGGCCCTCTCACTTGGGAAGCACTATACTCTGGTGCACCTGTGAATATGCCGATCGTCATGAAGGGCAGTTCTGGTAATGCTGTTAAAATTGTTCAGAATGTCTTGAAAATCAATGGATACTATTTCGGATTCATTGACGGATTATTCGGGCCGATGACAGATGTAGCAGTGCGACAATTGCAACTGAGCATGGCTTTACCGCAAGATGGAATTGTCGGCTACAGAACTTGGCACGCCCTCAGCAAGTTACCGCACTAATTACGGGTTGGATTAATATCTATTCCGGTTTTACTCAGAAATGACTGTTGACTGTTGACTGTTGATTGTTGACTCGATTTGATGATTCTGATGCAACCGGAAAGGATATCACTTTCTGTGATGGCAAAAAATCGGTAGCTCAATTAGGGATTTAGGCTTTGCCTAAGTCCCTAATTCTCGTTAAGGGTAAGGCAGCGCGCGGGAAGGGCGATTCCCTGCGGGATAGCTTCGCTTCACGCAAATTATGTTACCGTTCCTGGCGATGAAAAATATTCTTAACTTTGCCGTGTTTATTTGTTACTATATCTTAGGAAATTGGGAGCCACAATCCGGTTTATTTTTCTTCTGATTTAGTTCTAAAGAGTTGCACTCAGAAAATTATGATTCAGATACTTACCTAACAAGACTTACCGATGGGAGGCTTATTCCCGGTTTCTAGGAAAAATCCGAGGTTTATTAACGATAAATATAGGAAGAAACCGGGTTTTTAAGCCAAGCGCACGCAAGTCACGAACTAGCCTTTGATGAACTTTTCTAATTTGTGAGCCATTTTTTCGACAATTCCCTCCGAAGTATCTGTCGCCGATGCTTCAGCTTCAATACGCTTGACCACATCATCTGAAAGATTCAGCAACTGCACTAATTTTTGATAAGCTGCGGCTTCTTCAGCGTTAATTTTTGGTTCGTCAGGAGTGCGAGAACTAGATGAAATCACTTCATAGCCGAGTTGTAGGACTAATTCCCTTTCATCTTGAGTTTCTAGTTGACCGATCAACTCGTCAAGGGGGATATTTTGCATGATGTAATCCCGCAGTTCTTGTTGCATTTGTTGCCCGTCGGTATCTGGGGCAAACAAACGACAAAAGCTATCGAGCATTAAATTAACTTCTTCTGTGGCGAGTTCGCCGTCAGCCCAGGCCATAGAAGCAACAATTCTCAGCAGATTCATTTGGCGGGGCGTAATTGATGGAGGAGGTGGGGTTTGCATAATCAAAATTGGTAATTGGTAATATTAATTCCGGTGCAAGCGGAATTATTGTTGACTGTTGACTGTTGACTGTTGACTGTTGACTGTTGACTGTTGACTGTCAGTCGAAAAATTGAATGATAGTTGAGTATTGACTGGTGATTCAATTTTACCAGGAGGATGCTAGCGGAATTGGGAATTGGGAATTGGGAATTGGGAATTGAGCTTGATTTTTTCTGGTCTTTTCTTTCCTGTTCACCTTCTTTTATGTCACAATTTTGATAGAGGAACTCCCAGCCATCCAGTAAAGTTTTGTTTCTGAATAGCGGTGGGCTTTTCCACCGGCACGATCGAGTAACGCATCGGGCGCGGCGGGGCGAGAGTAACAGGACAAGTCCGCAGTTCGTCTTGGTGAAAAACTGTCACGGAGACGATATCCCCAGGCTTGAAATCTTTTAGTCTCTCGCCCGCTTGTTCTACATTTACCCGAAAACCTTCGATCGCCAGCAACTCGTCTCCAGCATCAATTCCGGCCAATTGTGCCGGAGATCCTACTTCGACAAATTTAACCATTTCCCGTCCGTTTTCCGTTCCCAACGTCCAACCGATGCGAGGTATTTCGCTAGTTTCACCTGCGGTGAGTTCTAGCCCGAAAGGTTCCAGATACTTGTTGTAAGGCAACTCTTCTGTGCCGTCTATATAGCGGGCAAAAAAGTCGCTCAAATCAATGCCGGCGACGGACTCGATCGCACTTTGCAACTCTTCGGGAGTAAAGCCTATTTCTGCTGGCAGCGAAGGAGAATTTAAGTGTCCGTTTGAGGTTAAATGCGCCGATTTGCCGTCTGTTCCCGACTTCAGGTCAAAATCGCCGTTTTGGGCCGCATTAGCATTGCCAAACTGCTGCCACATCAAACGCATCACATCGTCGAGCGATCGCTCATTGCCGTGTCTGGCTCGAATCAACAAATCGAGCAAAAACGAAACAACTTCCCCTTTCAAATAATAGGAAATCTGCGAATTATCGCTGTTAGCATCCCGGCGATAAAGTTTAATCCAAGCATCCCAGCTCGACTCGCCCAGAGGCTGCACCTTCCGCCCCGCAGTCGTCTGCAAGCGAGTAATTTCCTTAGCCATACCTTGGAAAAAACCTTTCACGTTGTAGAGACCCGCTCGAAAAGGAATCACCAAATCGTAATAACTGGTAGTCCCTTCAGAAAACCATAAAGAAGGAGTATAATTCTCTTTTTCGTAGTCAAATACTTCGAGAGCTTTCGGTCGAATGCGCTTGACATTCCACAGGTGAAAAAACTCGTGAGCTACCAACTGAATAAAGCGTTCATACTTTTCCTTAGCCCGAAAACCAAAACGCGGATAGTTGAGAGTGCAGCTCTCCTTGTGTTCCAAACCGCCAAAACCAGAGCCGGACAAATGCAGGAAAAACACATAGCGTTCGTAAGGCAAACCGCCGAACATTTTTGCCTCGACTTCGATCACTTTTTGGATATCTCGAATCGTGCGATCTGGTTCTAAATTGCCTTTTCCCCAAACAACTAGCTGGTGGGGTTTTCCCATCACTTCAAACTCGTACACTTCGTGATAGCCAATCTCAAAAGGACTGTCTACGAGAGTGTCAAAATCCGCAGCAGCGAAAGTAAGATTTTTCTCAGAAACAGGTGGCAAAGTCGTAACGGTGCGCCATTCGGGCTGCGGTGGCACAACGGTTACGGTGTAGCAGTTGCTCTCAAAACCGGGCAAGAAAAAGCACAAAGCCGCCGGATTGAAATAACCGTGAGTCGAGTCTAAATGATTGGTTCGCACTGTCAGTTCGTTGGCAAAAATGCGGTAGAAAACAGTGACATCTGACACCGAATTTGTCTCGATTTGCCAGTGATTTTTGCTTTTTTTGCGCCAAGGTAAAGCACGCGCGGCGTAGCTATCCTGCAGGGAATCGCTCGCCTGGGCTCTAAAATCTTGCAGGTGGCGGGCGTACTCTCGAATTAAGTAAGAACCGGGAGTCCAGACAGGCATTTTTAAATCCAGAACCGGCTCCGACCAACCCTGCACGCGCAAAGTTACTTCAAAGAGATGGGATTCAGGATTGGGCATCGCCACCGAATATTGAATTGTCGGTGCTGTTAGTTGCCCCTCACGGTGGCCGGCAGCGGACGAGGTATCCAAAGAAGTAACATCAGTCATTGACTTGCCAAATTAATCAAGTGCTTGAGGTTGATCAAATGGATAGTTTGGTGGTCTGGATCGATATTGATCCAACCTTTACTATCGAGTTTTTCCATAATTTTGCTGGTTTCATCTAGGGTGATATCTGTCACATCAGCTAAGTCTTCATAAGGAATATTGAAGATATCTTTGCCCTCAGCAGTTTTCTGACCGTAGTTTTCTGCCAGCTCGACTAAAGTATTTGCTAGTTTAACCGCTGGCTGGCGGTTTCGGAGTTGATAGCGGAGATTGGTTTGGCGGAGTCGCCGTACCATCAGTTGCAGCATCCGGTGGTGCAATTGCGGGTCTTTAAACAGGGTTTGGATAAATCGCTGAGCTGTGACGCTGAGAAGTCGCACGGGCGATAGAGCAAGTACGTCATTCGATCGGGGAGATTCGTCCAGAATGGCCATTTCGCCGAAGAAGGCACCCCGTCCTAAAATAGCCATTGATACAGCTCGATCGTTTGACAAGCGGCGGACTTTTACCCAGCCAGACACGACAAAGTAAATCGCGTTGCCCCAAGAATCCTCCATCACCACAGCTCGGCCTGGGGGATACTCATGCTTGACGGCATTTGATAGCAGCCCTCCCAAGGTTTCTGGGTTAGCACCCTTAAATAGAGGGAACAGCTCACTGAAAGCTTCTGTCTTCATGCAAACTCGCGGAGGTGGGAAATATGATTAGGCGACACCCAACAGCTAGGGAACGATCGATGTTTGGGAACACAAACAATCCGTTGCTCCTTTAATTGATGATAAGGGTGCAGAGGCCCGGTTCACGTAAAATTGGTAGATTCTTTAATCTTAAACGGGTTTACAAGCCTGCCACTGCCTGTTGAACTTTACCCAACAGAGGTTCTATATAGTCCGGCCAGCCGATCGCGATTGACTGGGTGTGGGCCAGAGTTTCCGGCTCGATCGCATCTTTACTCCACCTCAGCGGTTGACCTTGCAAGTCGCAACAAACCAATCCGGCTGCTTTTGCTAAAGCCAGAGGGCCGGCGGTATCCCACACTTTAACTCTGCCGTTGAGATACAGGTACAAACCAGCTCGACCGAAGATAACTTCCATCACTTTTAAGCCAAAGCTGCCCAGCGAGTAAAATTCGGCTCCGGGGATGCTTTGGGCGATCGCCTCGGCGTAGTTTTTCTGGTCTTTGTCTCCGAGAATAATTTTACAATTTTCCGCTGTCGGAGCCGGGGGTTTGCATAGGGCGATCGGCTGCGGCGCTTGAGTTCCCACACTTTGGAACAATCCCCAATCTTTGCCGCCAAAATACATTTGGTCAAAAGCCGGGGCGTAGAGCCAGCCGGCCACCGGTTCCCCTTCCAGCAGCAGCCCCACCATCGAAGCGTAGTGCAGTTTTCCCCGAATAAATTCTTCAGTCCCGTCGAGGGGATCGATGCACCAGAGGCGCTGGTAATTAGCTCGGTAAGCTGCTCTGGAGGCGCTGTTTTCCTCGGTAATCCTGCCGTCTTCAGGAAACAAAGCGCTAAATGCTGCCGATAGTTGTCGGTCTAGGTATTGATCGATACTCGTCACGTAGTCGTTGGGCCCTTTCTCGGAAACTTCAAAAGGTTGGGCTGCTAGCTTGTAAGCTTCTTGACCGCACTCGCGCAGGGTGTAGCGAATTTTTTGGTCTTGCTCTGGAGAAATATACATGAGGTTAAACATAAATTTTTTAGCTAACTTCAGCATAAAAGCTTAAGTCCTTGGAATTGATCGGCGCGTGTCACTGTTTTTGATTCGTACAGGATTTGCGCGCCGGTGCCGAGAAACCCGGTTTCCTAACCATCAGCACCGTTGCGATACAAGCGCCAGATAGGATTGGTGGAGATCAAAAAAATTTACACATTAAGGAGAACCCCCCAAATTTATCTGTAGAGTAAAATCTAAAATCTAAAATCTAAAATTTAAAATCTAAAATCTAAAATCTAAAATCTAAAATCTAAAATTGACTGACAGATCACACTAGCATTTTCAACAGCAGAGGATAGAATTTTCTGAGGTTAGATAATTTGTGCCTACACCAGGATAACTATAAGGAGAATAGTTTGAAATACCATTTGGCATTAGGTCGAAAAATAGACCTAGATGGAATTGACCAGGATGCAAAACTCGGCAAATGCCCTCGCCACGTCCTGGGAGCCCTCAGAGACCGCTTAAATGCCACTGTCCACGCCCCGGATGGCGAAGCGATATCGTTGAGCGACAAGCTGCGATCAAAAATTTCTTCTAAACCCGAACATTGGGCCGCCGCCCGCAAGTTGTCCAAGCAAGTCAGCAGCGACGACGTGATATTTTGTACGGGCGAGGACATTGGGATTCCAGTGGCGGCGGTGTGTGGCCAATTGCCCGATCGCCCGAAAATTGTTGTATTTTTCCACAATATCGATCGGCCGCGTGGCCGCCTCGCCCTGAAACTATTCGGTTTGGCTGACAAAATTGACGTATTCATGGTCAACGCCCGCCCTCAAACAAACTTCATCCGTAGTTATTTAGCTATACCTGAATCGCGCATTTTAGTGCTGCTAGAACAGACAGACACCCAATTTTTCACACCGGGCCCAGTTTCTGGCGAGAAAAAGCGGCAAACAGTTGTTAGCGTCGGATTAGAGAAGCGGGACTACCGACTCTTAGCAGCAGCAACTGCTGACTTAGATGTTGACGTAAAAATTAGCGGTTTTTCTAAAGATGCCAAAGCTTTATCGCAAGCTTTCCCCGATACTATGCCAGAAAATATGTCCCGCAAATTCTACGACTGGCCAGATTTAGTGCAGCTTTACCGCGATGCAGACGTAATTGCAGTTTGTTTGGTAGACAATAAATATGCTGCTGGAGGTACGGCTTTACTGGAAGCAATGGCCTGCAAGCGGCCGGTCGCCATTACTCTGACTCAAGGTCTCGTCGATTATTTAGCGGCTCCGGATATTGCTAAAGTGGTAGATGTGGGAGATGCAGCCGCTTTGCGGGAGGCGATCGTCCATTTGCTAAAAAATCCTCAAGAAGCTGAATCTCAAGCGCAGCGGGGGTACGAAAGGGTTGTGAACCAGCACAGCAGCGAACGTTATGTCGATGTTTTAGCCCAGAAGTTGCGATCGCTTTAATAATAATGTAGGGTGCGCCGAGGCGCACCCTACATCACGTTCGCAGGATGCACAATGCACACCTTACTGATATAGATAAAAAGCCCAACTATTTATTACCTAAGTCATATTTTAAAAATCATGAATTATGAGTTGCAGTTCCTAATTAAATCTCACAGCAGTTACTTACCTACTAAATAAACCGAGTTTTAAAAAGATAATCGAAAGCCTTAAGGAAGTATTTTCTTTCATCAAACCCGGTTTCTGTGCCTAAAACTGTTTCACACAAAACTCCGAAATCAAAACTATTAAGATTCCCGTCCACTCGCCCACTTGTCCCGCCATTTCACAGTCCCTTCCGAAACTAAAACCCAGCGGCGACAAACCAGATTTTCTCGCAGCGGCGACATTCCTTCCCGTAGCAGCGCATACTTATAAGAAATCAACTTCCCCGCACTTTCATTAAAAGGAATTTCCCCAAACCAAGTATTAGTATTGATATACTCCAACGGGTAGCCCTTACTAATATCCCAATTCCCCAATTCAGGACAATCTCCAATCACCACAATTCTTTCCCCAGGCTGAGTTCTAACGCTGTTAAGCTGCGCCCGCACAATAGTTTTCGCCTTAACTCGCTCTCCGACGCGGCTAAAAATCATTACTTCCCGCGAACCCAACTCTAAGTTGTACAGCATCCCATCTTTAACTTCAAACTTACGGCGCGATAAAACCTCCGTATGCTCTCCATCAGGCAGCTCAGTATCAACCTCTTTAATTGTAACAGCATTGCCACGATTCATCGCTACAAACACCACGGAATCGCGATAGCGGCGCACGTAACAATAAACGTCAGGAGTTAGATATTTTTGCCACTGACTCCCCATAGAAATAGCTGGATTCAGCCGCCGCAATCCCGACAGTAATCGCACAGCTCGGTAAATCGGCGAATCAGTATCCCACTTTTCCATCATCGGGCGGTTGTACGGGTCATTTCCCCCATCTGTATCATCGTGCAGATACTGTTCGGTGCCGTAATAAATGCAGGGAATGCCGCGAGTCGTCATAATTAAACATATCGCCAAATTCAGCATTTCTGGATCGGGATTCAACGACTGAAACCTCGGCATATCGTGGTTGTCAATAAAAGTAATCAACTCCGTCGCCCCGTAGTAGCGGTGATCCAAATTCAGGACATCTTGGACTAACTTAAATCCCGCGCCCGCACCCTTTCCCAATACTTCTCGAATTGCCACACACAGACCAAAATCTAAAATAGTCATCCCCGACTCGTTGGCAAATTCCACAGAACGATCGTTTCTAGGGTCGCTGTAAATCCATTCGCCAAAAATGAAAACATCAGGTCTGTGTGTTAAAATGTCAGCATTAAATTCCTGCCAAAACCAAATAGGCATATGCTTGACTGTATCAACCCGCAAAGCATCAACACCTCTGTCCAGCCATTGTTTAATTGCTGACTTAATGTAATTCCGGTAGGCAATATTATTTTCGTTGAAAGTTGCTAAACCAGAAAGTTCGCAGTTTTGGACTTGCCATTCATCTTCCCAGTTTTGGACTTCGCCGTAGTGGTGATACCAGTTATCTTCATCGTCGTTAAAGTCAGCTATTTTTACGCCGTCATCGTAGAGTTCCCCTTTTTTACCGCTAAAATCTGGGTTGCTGTGATTGCAGACAATATCGAGCACGAGTTTCATGTTTCGCTGGTGCAACTCGTGTACTAATTTGTCAAATACGGTATCTTTAGTTTCTTGTGTTTGGTTGATAGAAGGATTGTCGCCTGTGGCAATAAAGCGGGGATTTAGTCGCTTAAAATCTTTAGTCCAGTAGCCGTGAATTGCAGCTTGTTCGACAAATAATGCTTCAACTTGCTCGAACAGTGGAGTCAGCCAAACTGCGGTAACTCCCATATCTTTTAAGTAATCGAGTTTGTCGATAACTCCCTGCAAGTCGCCGCCCCAATATTTTCCCCAATCTTTCCCTTCTGGATCGTAAAGTTCTGGGTTGGGGCCTTCGTTATTTTCGGGGTCGCCGTCGTAAAAGCGATCGACTACAATGAAATAAATTGTTTCTTGTCGGAATTCAATATCTCTGGTGTAGAGGAATTCTAAATCGAGTTCGCTTTCTGGCTTAACTTCTTCTACCAGAGACTCAATTTTTTCTTCTGGTTCGCTAACTTCGTATTGAGAGGAAGTTTGATTGGGAGTGACTGATGTCATGAGATGTATTTTTTTATATTGTAAGATTGGTCAGTTATTCGGAGCTAGAGTCGGAGATAGCTTTCCCCTCTGACTGACTTTTACAGCATCATACGGAATTTACTGGTTTAATGAAATCTTCCTTTAGAGAGAGGGCAGACTCATCCTTAAGGATTATGTGGATGAGAGTTAATATTTGCCATCATTCTCAATCAAAGAGGCAGAGACTCAAAAACCTGCGCTACCAGGCTGATCCTAGTAGCGAGAAAAGGTGTACTAATTGTGCGATCGCACTTTTTCCCTTCCTTTCTATTCCTGCCACAAGTTTTGGATATTTTCAACGCTCAAACCAGTAGTTTGACTAATGGTTTGATTGTCAAGGACATTGAGAAGTTGCCTAGCAATTTCTAGACCCTTTTTTTTCATTCCTAGCGCGACTCCTTCTTCTCTGCCTTCTGCGATGCCTTGTGCGATTCCTTTTTCAATTCCCTTGAGCAAGACACCCTGCTGATCGAGAATAAACATTTCGCGTTCTTCTAAATCTGCCAACTCCTCTGGATTCAAATTAGTTTCATTGGCAATCGCAAAGGCTTGCTGTATTTCCGATACTGTTTCCATTGTTGACGGCACTATTTCCAAGCTGGGAGCATTTTTCATAAAATAAATCTACTTGTCATTCCAAGTTTCTAACTCATCCAATTGTTTATTGAATTTTGGCAATTCGATAAATATTAGTTCAATCTCTGGCTCGACATAATCAAATAAACGCTTTTTCTCCTTGAAGACAAAAGGATAAATTACTTCTTGGTCATGATCAAACATTTCAAAATCTGTAATTGTCAAAGCAATTACAGGTTTTAACTTAAAGTAACCTTGACCGCGAATCAGTTGAAAAGAACGATCGCCCTACATCTACCCCAACCCTAGCTAACTACAGCCACCGCAGACTCTGGCACCTGAGAATGCTCCACCCGAAAAACATTTGCGCTCAAATTAGCAACAACTTGTTTTCCCTGCTGCGTCAGTTCCAAATAGCCGATCGCATCCTTCACATACCGATAAATCACATTCCAATAAAACTTCGGATAACCATCCCGCAACTCCCCCGGATTTTGATAGCCTAAAACCCGATTTTGCCCAATTTCCTCAAACTCGTAAAACAGAGCCGCAATCTTTTGCAAATATCGCGGATCACTCAACTGACCAATTAAATCAGCAGCCCGAACTAAACCCGGATAATTTACAGTATCTTGATAATCTTCATCTGCAGGAACTGGGAAACGAGTCAGCTCAATATTATGCTTAACCAGCTCAGCATCAATCAGTTTATGACCGCCAAAACGCTCGTCAATAAACATTTTTCCGCGATCGACATGATAAGGCATCAAACTAGCATCCGTCGCCCCCGGAGGCAGCGTTAATTTCAGGTCGCCTATTCCCGTCGCATACAGTCCCAAATCTGTTCTATCTTGCCGGCAAACACCTTTAACATACCCAATATCGTGACATAGCAAAGCAATGTGGAAGTGCAGCCAATCTTCGCAGGAAACACCCCCTTCGCGGATGTGCTTCCCACCCAGAATTGCTTGTCCCACCAAAGTCACTAAAATAGTGTGTTCGACATTATGGTAAAGAGCATCGCTATTAGCAATATTTTCTAAAGCCATACTCGCCACCCAAGCAATAATCTCACCATAGTCAGATTTAAACCCGCCATAAGTGTGGCGGTAGCCTTCAATCAGGCGATTGACAAAAGCCTTAATCAGCAGTTCCGTTGCGTTAAACATATTCACTTCCCTGAACCCACGTAGATTATTAAATTATTTTTATAGTTATTGTTTTTCCTGCTACCATTTGATGTTATTTTTGGCTTAAGCGCCACGATGGATACCCACTCCTATCGACAGGCATCCATTGATATTATCAACAATTATGGCTTAAATTATGGCTCTCGCAACTACCAGAGCGACAGACCCCATAAATAATTGATATCAATGGGCGATCGAGGTATGACACCCCTCAATCAGTAGTACAGGGTTACATCTTCGCCGCATACCTCAGTCGATTTTAGATTTTAGATTTACTCCACAGATACATCTGGGAGTTGGAACTAGGATCTAAAATTTTGGGTTGCCCACCACTGTTATCGGAAACTTGTATCTGTTTTGGCTGACCCCGCCCAACAACGAGAGCGAGCGAAAGCGTAACCCTATTAATTCCTCATACACAGGATTAAGCTTGCACATAGGCGGTATGTAGAAAAGATGGTGTTCCCATAAGGGAATATCTCTCTCACAGAACACCGTGCGAGTATAAGTTAGCACACCACTGAGTTACTGATAGCTCTCCTACTGCTATGCTATCGAGCCACTGTCGCACTTGTTGCACGAGCCGATCGCAAAAAGTTAAGTCTTGGCACTGATTTTCCGGGAAAATACTTGTAGTCAAGTTCATGATTGATCTCAGTAATCATTACTAACAAAAACTTATGAATCACCCGACTTAATCCTCAACGAAACCCACTGTTGCTCCGGTGACGTGAATAAGTTTTATGAGTGACACTCACAGTCGCAAAATGTGATGCGAAAAGCTAGTATTTGTGATTTAAAACTCGCTAAAGTGTGAGATAGATCACGCCCTCTGTTCCCTCCAGAATGTATATTTAGATAGATGGCAATAAGATAAGACAGAATAACTGGCCGCCCTCCCTCGCAGCTCCCCTCTCCCATCATCTGCGATCTACTACTCTGTATACTTACTAATATAAGGTTTCAGGCAATGATTAAACAAAAACATAAATATGCCGACCTTGCTCAACTCCCTCACACCGATACCGTGCTCCAAAAACTCCCTGCAGAAGTTAAAGAATGGGCCCAAAGCTTGCCTTGGAACCAACGGCGCTATGTCTTATCCCTCTGCTACATATTGTGTGCATCTACTCCCGACTTGCAAGCAGAATTTTTAGATAATTATACAGCCGACGGTTTAGTCTCAAAAATGTTTGAAGATGTAGATACTCTACACCGAGTCAAAGAGTATTTAATCAGATTTCGGGTCAAAAAACAATTAAACGAATCAGATTTAAGAAGCTATATCAAACAATTTTATATCCACTCAGCTCAACAATCGCGCCGAGAAACTGACCAATATTTAGAATCTGCACTCCGCTTCGTCTTGAGTACAGAAGAACGCAATAATGTTTTTAACTACATTTTGGGCTTTGAATTTATTAAAATTGTGTTTCAAATGAGCTGGTTGCAACACGAAAGATTAGCGAGACTGCAAAAAAATCAGTCGCAGTTTATTGAAACCTATATCAAGCCGATTCAACACGCACATAGAATTAATGGCATAATTCTCCCCAAAGATGAGAGAATCTTTTTTGCCAGACGCACTTATTACGTTCAACTACCTAACATTTCCTACAGAAGGCTAATTGAGTTAGTCATGGCAACTTTTACTACAGAAATGGTCAGTAATTGCGGATTTTCAATCAGTCGCCACTCTCAAGCTCTGCGTTTTGACTGCGATTACATTTATGATCCAGAACCAGAAGAAGAAAGATTTCCTACTGACTTGCAATTTATTCATTAACTTGACGCAATAAGGTGTACCCTACGTTGCTTTTTTCTCTTTACTTTTAGTTGCGCTTTGGAAACAGGATAGTTTTTGAATCATGGGACTTCTAGTCGGCCAGTTAAAACTGAATTTTTCAGCAAGATTTTATATAAAATGGGATGGCTCCATCAATTAACCTTCCGCTTGCATTTCTTCAATGTCAAACCAGCTAACTATCACTCCCGCTAGCGGAATCGCCAGAAATATACCTAAAAGTCCTGCTGATCTTGCCCCGACTAACAGTGCAAAAAATACCACTACTGGATTGAGGTTAAGGGAATTTTGCATGAGTCTCGGATGAATAAAGTTGTCTTGAATTTGCTGCAAAACAATGCAAGCTGCCAATACTTTTAAAGAGAGCCACACATTTTGAGACAATACAATAAAACAAACTAAGCTAATCCCCAGCGTCGCTCCGATCCCTGGAACTAAATCAAACAATCCGATAATAAAGGCTAAAATCAAGGGAAATTTCACATCTAACAGCAGAAAAATTAAAAAACTTGCTGTTGTCAAAAATAACATTAATAGGATTTGTGCCTGAAAAAATCCTAAAAAGTTTTTCTCTATTGTTATACTTAAACGCCTGTGCAGGTGTCTAGGTATAAATTTGAGAACTAACAGCCACAGCCTCTCTCCATCAAGTAACATGAAAGAAGCCACTATCATAATTAATATTAAATTCAATAAATTGGTTAAAAATACTTGTAAAAAAGCAATACTCGATACAACTCCAGCCAAAGCTTGATTTCGCAGTTGTTCTTCAATAACTCGCAGGTTAACTTGCAGGTTTCTTGCCCGCAGGAATGCTTCGATGCGCTCAGACAGAGGCGCCAGAGCATTCACAAATTCAGTCATGCTGTCAATTAATTGCTGTCCTTGAGATAAAAGAGCGACCCCTACGGTGATGGTGAGACCGCCAAAAACTAAAATGGTGAGCAAGACAACGAAGGCGACAGCTAAACTTCGCGGTAAAAATCTCTGGAGAGTTCGCACCGGATAGTTGAGCAAAAAAGCCACGAGTGCAGCAATGGTGAAAACCGCGACTGCTGTTTCAAAGTAAGCTAAAAGTTGCAGTCCAGCCCAACCAGAAGCAAATAAAAGCAAAAACCGGACTAAGGCTAAATTGCTTAGCATATTCCAAAAATTGGGAGGGGTTCTTTCTTGCTCTTTCACAGGTATTTTTAGGGGTTAATATTAGAGCTCAAAAATATTGCAGAGCCCTCTTTTAGAATCGCACCCAAGATATATGTGTGGCTATCCCCCTCAAGGCAGAAAAAGGGAGCATCTCATATTTGTAAAAACACTTCTTCTGGCTCCTTCCTTCTTCCTCTTTCCTCGCAGCAAGAGAGCCTCGCAGCCTCGGTTCTCAAAACTCCAATTTCTAGCGGAGGGCTGCTTTCATTGAGATGCTCCCCAGAAAACAGATGTAGAACTGAGGCAGGAGTAAGGGGAGCATCCCGATTTTGTAAATATCCCAATAAATGATATAATTTTACATTTTTTAAACCAACGGCTTCCCCAAAAA
>NZ_JAUBSH010000044.1:0-57879 GCF_036704705.1 Microcoleus sp. K1-B1
ATCAACCGAACAATCTCGGTTTGTGTCCCCATCGCATCAATCGTAATAATGGCTCCGGTGATGTCAATTAATTCCAACAATGCCGGGAGCGCTGTGATTTCATTTGAATGGTCTTCAACTTTGACTTGTCCCAAAACTAACCGATGTTCACTCGCCCATGCCGTCACTAAATGTAAGTTTTTTACCCCTTTTTGTCGGTCATAAGACCCTCTCAGACTTTTGCCATCAATCGGGATCACTTCTTGAGCAACTGACCCGATTAATTGTTTCATCCACTGAGCTAATTTTTGCTCTAAAATTTTTGGCTCTAGCTTTTCAAAGACCCGACGGAATGTATCGTCACTTGGGATGCCATTGGGTAACTTTAAAAACTTTTGTAACCAGGTAAACTTACTGATTCCATAATTTTCCATGTCTTCCCACCCATCCGCTCCGGCTATCACAGCTAATAAGGCAATGACGAGAATATCTTTGAGTAAGTGGTGTTTGGTTCGCTCCACTCTTGGATCTGGTACGTCATCAAAATAATTTGAAAAGCCAGCTTGTAAATCTTCCATAGAGATGGGTTTTGGCTTGTTGAACTCTTGGGATTTTGCCGTTGGCTTGGAAGGAGCGAATCCTTTACTCATGCCCATAAACTTTTCCTTACCTTGATGACTTAGCTTTTGAGGCATTATAGAACCGTTAATGACGAGCGGGCTACCTGTGTATTTTGTTTGTTTTGTCAAGTACAATTTATACCAAATTAGATGAGCTTACCCTGCTCCAACTCTCAATCTAATCAAACCGCAAATTGCGAAAAATACTCTCTCGTATTTAGAGTTCGCTGTAGTTGCCTAGCATTGTTAGTGTTATCTTCCCACGTCCTTAATGGATGCCCTCGTCCTCGGCAACAACAAACAGCAGCGCCTCGTACAAAATCTTATTTTAGTTGAGAGACGGGGCGATCGCATCAAAACCAAAGAAACCGGATTTTTTGCCGTTGCTGTCGGTGGTAACTCACATCCTGCACCAGTTCCAATAACCGCCAGGGGTTGAAACCCCTGTCTCATAGCGAAAGTCCTCTTGCATAGGACTAAAAGCCTTTTCCTATCAGCTTTTCAGTCGGTTTTAACCGACTTTTGCTGTCAGACGGGGATTTCAACCCCCGGCGGTTATTGGAACTGGTGCAGGATGTCAGTTGTAACGCTGTATTCTCCTAAAAAACCAGGTTTCTGAGTACCCGCGCCTTGATTTTCAGCTTTTAGAGAGATGTAAAAACTCGCCCGATCGCTACACTATTAACTAGGAACTCAGCAATTTTGGAGAAGAGGTGAATTGAAATTCGTTTCCGACCCGCAAATAAAAGTTAAAATCCGCAAAATGAACGAGCGGGTGCGGTGGCAAGAACAGTCGATCGTCCATCGGGGAATCGACCAAACTCGGATGGTTTTAGAAACTCAAACCACCGACTCTCCAGAGTTTTCGTTTTTAGTCGTAGGCGACAGCGGCACGGGCAATCACCGCGGCTACAATCCCCAGCGGCAGATTGCCGAACAGATGCTCTCCGAGCGCGAAACTTGCCGTTTCGTCCTCCACACGGGCGATGTCGTTTATCTCGTCGGTTCCAGCGAATATTACTTGCAAAACTTTATTCGCCCCTACCGAGAATTTATAGTCGGCGGCGAGCATCCCTCTCGGATTGCCTACGATCGCATGGTGTTTAACTTTCCGTTTTTGCCCGTACCGGGAAACCACGACTATTACGACTTGCCGATAGTCTACGGCATTCTGTCGGCGACAGCTTTGCCGTTGCGCCGGCTGTTGGGTTCCAAGTTGGATCTCGATGTCGGCTGGCACGGTTCCGATCGCGGAAACACCTACGCCAAAGCCTTTCTCGACTACCTCAAAGCTCACAAAATGCCGGGAGAACTCGATCGCCACCTAGACGCCCACTACACCGCCAGCACCAGCACAGGCCGCTGCATCCGCTACCAACCCGGACGCTTTACCCGCTTACCCAACCGCTACTACACCTTCCGCAGCGGCGGCATCGACTTCTTCGCCCTCGACTCCAACACCTTCAACGAACCATTGCCGATCCCGAAAACCAAACAGGGCGACATTCGCCGCCAGAATTTGGAACTCGATCGCCAGAAGTTGGAACAAGAAAAATTGGCAATGCTCGAAATGTGCGATCGGCTCAACCCCGAAATTCCCGAGGAAGACGAACAGCTAGACGACTTGACCGCCAAATTAGAGCAAGTTGACGAAATCCTGATGGATATTGACAAACAACTGTCCCCCGAAAAAACAGCTACAGACTTTGAACAGCTCGAATGGCTGAAAAAAAGACTGATTGCGTCTTGGGCTGATTCCGAAGTGCGGGGGCGGGTAATTTACCTGCACCATCCCCCCTACGTGACGGAGGCGACAAAGTGGAATCAAGCTCAAACTTTGGCGGTTCGGTTGCGATTGCGCGAGGTACTCGACGCGGTTGCCGATGCAGTTGGGGAAGTGGCGCGGGGTCGTCCGCTAGTAGATTTGGTGCTGACTGGGCACGCTCACTGTTTGGAATACCTGCGGACTGGGGATACCGGACACGGCGACTCTGGGATTAATTGGCTTGTCTGCGGGGGAAGCGGCCACAGTCTCCGCCGCCAGCGCCCGGAAGGGCCGATGTTGGAGGAAGTATTGAGTCCTGAAGCTTATCGGTTGGCGCGGCAGTCTGGTTCCGAAACAGCCAGCCGGCGGGTAGCGGAGTCTTTGCTATTTGTCGGCCGCAGCGGTCAAGGTTCCCACAAGCGCCGTCCTTATTCGTGTTTGCGGATTGATGTTCTCGATGGGTGTCCCCCAAAGTTCCGCATCCGACCTTTGGTTGTCGAACGATTTGAGGGGAAATGGCAGGAGATCTCGATCGAACCTTTTGTGATTTAACTTTCGTTTTTCTGCAAGTCTCGATCCCCTCTAGCCTTAAAAAGGTGGACTTTGATCGGTTCCGGTTCCCCCTTTTTTAAGGCTAGAGGGGATCGAGAGCCGAATGCTTGCACAAAATACTTGTATCAATTTAATTCAGGAGAAAAATTCAATGATTGCTAACTTAACCGCCACCGGCTGGGAAATTATTTACCACCGCGCCCATGCTTTGCTCGCTGCCCAACTTGGCGGACAGTGGAAGCGATCGAAATCTCCGCTTCGCTTGTACGAAACCATCGCCGCGATTTCGCATCACGATGATTTGGAGAAAGAGTGGGAAGAAAATATTTTAACTGAAGCGGGCGCGCCCTTTGATTTTACCTTGCAGACGGAAACTTCTCTGCCGAAAATTAAAGTCATGACGCAGAATGCCCTATATCGCGGTAGGTGGGTAGCCATGCTGATTTCTATGCACATGAGCTATCTCAACGAAGGAAAGCGGGGAGAGTCGAAGGAACTCGACGAGTTTTTGGACGAACAACTGGAAAATCAAAAAAAATGGCAAAAAGAGTTGAATATTTCTGAGGAAGATGCTAAGGCAGCTTATGCTTTTTTCCAGTGGTGCGATCGGCTATCATTAATTCTTTGCAGCCGCGAGTTACCCGCCGGAGAACGAGCTTTAGAAATTAGTGTCGGCCCGGACGGTAAGCGCTACGATATTGTACAGCACAGCAACGAACTCGTGACTGTAACTCCTTGGCCTTTTGAAGAAGATAAGTTTACTGTGAACGTGGAAGCGTGCAATTTGAATCAAGTCAAGTTCGATAGCAACGAGGAAATCAAGGAAGCGTTGCACAAAGCTCCGCGCGAAGTCTTAGAGTGGACTTTTGTCAAGTCTTAATTAAACCTTTGAAAAATAGGTGAGGGTTGTTGTCGAAGTTTAGCGGGCATGGCATTTGTGTTAACTTAATCTTAAAACCATGTCTCATATTATGTCGGGTCGATTACCCCTAATACGGTAGGGGCGGGTTCACGAAAAATATCGGCCAATAATTGACAATCTCAAAAACCCGCCCTGTTAATCGCGGTCACTCGATCGGACATGATATCAATCAGCGTTATAGTTGAGTCTTGATCCCCCTTAACTCCCCTTAATAAAGGGGGGATAAAAACAGTCAAAATGGGTCTTGTTAAGGGGGATGCGATGGTGATCGAAACTTGAATACAAACAAAAAAAATCGAGGGTTTCAGTTCAGCCATTACCCATTACCTATTACCGATTACCAACTATGAAACGTTCAGCTTGCCTAATTTTCAATCCAGTCGCCGGCAACAGCGACCCAGACCAAGACTTAGCTAGAATTCAGGAACTTTTAGAGCCTTTTATTGACTTAGACATTCGGCTGACAACCCCCGAATTAGACGCCGATCAAATCGCCCGCGAAGCAGTTGCTAGAGGAGTTGAGGCAATTATTGCTTGCGGGGGCGACGGCACATTATCAGCAGTTGCTGGGGCGATTGTCGGCACAAATATTCCTTTAGGAATTATTTCGCGGGGAACGGCTAATGCTTTTGCTAATGCTTTAGATATTCCGAATACAATTGAAACCGCCTGCGCCACTATTTTTGGAGGGTTGACGCGGGTGGTGGATGCGGCGACTTGCAACGGTGAAATGCCGATGGTTTTGTTGGCGGGAGTGGGCTTTGAGGCAGAAACTGTCGAACTAGCCGATCGCGAAATGAAGAATCGCTGGGGAATGCTGGCTTACATTTTGTCTGGAATTAAACAGTTAAACAATTTAGAAAGATTTGAAGCCGAAATCGAAACCGAAGATAAATTTATCCACCTTACTGCTGTGGCGGTGACAGTAGCAAATGCAGCGCCGCCTACTTCGATTTTAGCTCAAGGCCCGGCAGGGATTGTTTTTGATGACGGCTTGCTGGACGTGACGTTGGTTGCGCCTGAGAATAAAGCTGGGGCGATCGCAGCTTCTTATCACCTATTGCAAACAGCTTTGACTGGTAATCCTACGGATCGCGACGACATCGGTTATTTGCGGGCAAAAAAAGTAACAATTAGTGCCGATCCGCCTCAAAAAGTGGTTGTAGACGGGGAAATCATCGGCATGACTCCGGTTTCTTTTGAGTGCGTTCCGGGAGGTTTAACTATTTTTGTACCGCGAGTTGAAGAACAGCCAGTGGTGGAAAAACTCACGGGTTTAGCAGACATCGAAGTTACATTGAAGTCTACAACAATCAATTTCGGCGGTTAGAAACCGCATCTACACAAACTCTCGTCCCAGCAGAGGGGGACTGGGAGGGAGACCGCAGGGGCGGTCTTTTGTTTTTAGGCTTCTAAAATTTGGCGAATGCGACGCTCCAAACGTTCGAGATCGAGTCCGCCTTCATCGCGGCTAATGCGGCGCACGGTGACGTTAACATTGCTCAAATCTGCCAGCAAATCTTGGAGGATTTCTTGTTGCTGCCGAGCTTGAGTTATTTCGCGCGGTTCCTGCACCAAATCGCGAACAATTGTATCTTCCGCGCGCGAAGCAACGATCGGGTCTGCTTCGCCGTCTACGTGCACGAAAGTGCGCCGTCCAGGCCCCCGTTCTTCTTCAATTGGTATTACTGCTGTTACTCGATCTGATCGTACATATTTGCCAAATCCCAGGTGGACTAAGACAGAAGATTGTATTTTCATAGATAGCAACTTTTATTTGTTAGTTATCTATATTTTAACTTTTAAAACTGGGAGATGACAACTAAATTATAGCTATAATTACTACAAGGTATGTCGGTTTTTTCGGTGTTTTATAGTTGTCATATCTCCTAAAAAATGCTAAGTTAATTAACTGGATATAACTTGCCAACGGTGGGTCAGAAACCGGGTTTTTTACGAAAAGACGCGCTCCTACCAGCAGATTCGGTAAAAACCCGGTTTCTTTGGTCGGAGCGCGTAAATCCTGTTAACATAAAATTAGAGCAGTTTGCGATCGCCCGCAGCGCATTTCAGGGACACAGCCTACCGATTCTAGATTTGAGCATTACTTTCACGGAAAAACAGGAAAGCCTAAATCATGCTAATTAGTCTCGACTTAGTTATCAGCCTCCTGACGGCAATTCCCTTGGGCACCATCAAAGACAAGTTTCAGCGAAACGAAACTGTCATCAAATTATTAAAAAGATTTAACCTCGACCCCGATGCTCCGCCCGCAGATTTTAGCGGAGTTTATGTTTATACTTTAGTAGAATACGGCGCTGGCAAACCCAAGCAGATTTTAGAACTGTTTCGCCAAAAAGAGATTGAATCAGCATTTCGCAAAGCCTTCGAGTCCGATAGCCCCGCCATTTTAATTAAAGCAGGCGATGAATATCTGAATGAGAGTGCTTTAGGCAAAGAAATTCGAGATTTAGGCATTGACCCCAGACGGGAATTCATGGCATTTGCGGCCGTGTTTATGGAAGTAGCAAAGCGGACGCGGACGCTGGGAGATGTGATGATGGGAAATGCGATCGCCTCTTTGCAAAAACGCCTATCAATGGTAATGGATCGCATCGAACGCCTCCCCACTATCGAAGGAATTCGCACCGAATTTGCACGACTGGAATCTGAAGATTATCCCGCACTTCCCGCCGCAGCATCAATTAATATTCAAAAGTCTCAAGCTTTTATTTTATCACAACAAGTTCGCGGGTGGTTTGAAACATTAAGTTATAAGTTTGAAACCTATCAAATCTCGGAAGATAACTATTTTGAATGGATTATCAATGTTCCTGTCAGACGCAATCGGTACGATCGCATTTTAGTGCGCGGAATAGCCGGAGAAGCGGGACTCAGGGATATCTCAGCCTTGCGCGAGTCGGTAGAAAAACAGCGCACCGATGAAGGATGGTTAGTCACCGCCCGCCGCATCAGTCGCGCCGCGCGGGATGAGGTAGAAAAAGATGAAAATCGTAATTTAGCTTGCTATACCTTCGATGAATTACTCGACCAAGATGCCGATTTTACCGCTTATCTGGATTGGCTAGAAACAGAAATTACTAGCAGAGAAATTGATACCAAATATGTGCCGCTAGCCTGTACGAAAGAAGAAATTGACCCCGATACTCACCGCAAGATAGGCGTGAGTCATTATGACGGGCGAGATGGCTGGATTGAAGGTTATATTGACCTGTGGTTGAATGACCCAGTAAAAGAACATATTTCAGTTTTAGGAGAATTTGGAACCGGGAAAACTTGGTTTGCGATGCACTATGCTTGGATGGCACTGCAACGCTACCGAGATGCTCAAAAGCGCGGCTTAGAACGTCCGCGTTTGCCGTTAGTAATTCCTTTGCGAGATTACGCCAAAGCAGTTAGTGTCGAGTCGCTATTTTCCGAGTTTTTCTTTCGGAAACACGAGATACCTCTGGCGGGTTATTCGGCTTTTGAACAACTCAATCGCATGGGTAAATTTCTGCTGATTTTCGATGGTTTTGATGAAATGGCCGCCAAGTGCGATCGGCAAGAAACCATCAACAACTTCTGGGAATTAGCAAAAGCCGTCGTTCCCGGCGCAAAAGTCATCCTCACTTGCCGTACCGAACACTTTCCTGAAGGCAAGGAAGGACGGGCATTGTTCAATGCAGAACTGCAAGCATCAACAACTATTTTAACAGGCGAAACTCCCCAATTTGAAGTCTTAGAATTAGAGAAATTTAACGACGAGCAAATTGGGCTAGCGCTGTCATTTCAAACAGAAGCGGCGACAGTAGAAAAAGTGATGGGAAACCCGCAGTTATTGGATTTAGCGCGTCGCCCGGTGATGACCGAGTTAATTTTGGAAGCCTTGCCCGATATTGAAGCTGGAAAACCAGTCGATATGTCACGGATTTATCTCTATGCGGTGCGGCGGAAGATAGAGAGAGATATCAAAGCAGAACGTACTTTTACTTCTGTAGCAGATAAGCTTTACTTTTTGTGCGAACTGTCTTGGGAAATGCTGTCTACCAACCAAATGAGTATCAATTATCGCGGTTTTCCCGATCGCATTCGCAGCTTGTTTGGTTCCGTCGTGCAAGAGGAAAAAGACTTAGACCACTGGCATTATGACATGATGGGTCAAACGATGCTAATCCGCAATGCAGATGGCGATTATACTCCGGCGCATCGTTCGTTATTAGAGTTTTTTGTCGCTTATAAATTTGCAGCAGAATTGGGAGTTTTGGCGGCCGATTTTACCGAATTAGTTGCGCCTGAACAGTCTTGTGTCAACCCTGATGCAGAACCGCGATCGTACACCTGGTCTAATTATTGTCGGCTTCAGGCCCAGAAGAGAAATAATGGTGAACTAATCGCACCTTTGAAGGGATTTGTTGCTGAAGATTTAGATCAACTTCTTCAGAGTTTCGGACAAGCGCCTCTGACGAAAGCAGTCATGGATTTGTTGTTGCCAATGGTAGGGGCGGTGTCCTCGTGCCGGCCCTGCCTCGATGTAGGGGCAGCTACGGAGAAATTATTGGAAATTCTGGAAGCAACGCGGGGAAAAACAGAAAGTGAGGTAGGTTATGTGGGAGGGAATGCGGCGACGCTGTTGGTGAAAATCGATCGCACTGCGTTAGAAACAAAAGACCTTTCTCGTGCGGTTATTTTAGGTGCTGATTTGACAAATGCGGCGCTGCGTCGCGTCAACTTTGCGGAAGCTAATTTGGCTAATTCTGCTTTTACTAAAATCTTCGGAAGGGTTCGGTCAGTAATATTTAGTCCTGATGGGAAACTGTTAGCTACAGGTGATAGTGATGGCGTAGTTCGCTTGTGGGAAGCTAGCACTGGCAGAGAAATATTGACTTGTAAAGGACATACAAACGTGGTGGAGTCTGTCGCCTTCAGTCCTGACGGCGAGATACTCGCTAGCGCGAGTTATGACAAAATAATCAAGTTATGGGATGTCCAGACTGGTGAATGTTTAAAAGTTTGGCAGGGACATACGGAATCAGTAATGTCTGTCACCTTCAATCCTGATGGAAATATACTTGCTAGTGGGAGTTTCGATCGCACGATAAGGTTATGGGATATCCGCACGGGTGAATGCCTCAAAATTTTGCTAGACCATACTAAAGTTGTATTTTCAGTTGCTTTCCATCCTGCTGGTGACATACTTGCCAGTGGAAGCGCCGACAAAACAGTGAGGTTGTGGAATATCGGTAGCGGTGAATGTCTCAAAACTTTGCAAGGTCATACTAAAAACGTGTTTTCAGTTGCTTTCCATCCTGCTGGTGAAATACTTGCTAGTGGCAGCGCCGACAAGACAGTGAGGCTGTGGAATATCGGTAGCGGTGAATGTCTCAAAACTTTGGAGGGACATTTCGATCAAGTACGGTCTATCGCCTTGAGTCCTTCGGGCGAAATACTCGCAAGTGGAAGTTTCGATCAAACAGCGAAACTGTGGGATATTCGCACTGGTGAATGCTTGAATACTTTGCAAGGACATTGTAATCAAGTAGGGTCAGTGGCTTTCCATCCTGCGGGTGAAATACTTGTTAGCGGTAGTTATGACCAAACGCTGAGGCTGTGGGCTATTAACAGCGGTGAATGCTTGAATACGTTGCAAGGGCATAGCACTCAAGTAAGGTCAGTAGCCTTTAGTCCAAACGGTGAAATTCTTGCCAGCGGCGATGACGAAAAAACAGTCAGGCTGTGGGATGTCAACACTGGTGAATGCCTGCAAATCTTGCAGGGACATCTCGATCGGGTACATTTAATTGCCTTCCATCCAAACGGTGAAATACTTGCTAGCGGAAGTTATGACCAAACGCTGAGGCTGTGGGATCTTAGCAGTGGTGAATGCCTCCATACTTTGCCAGAGTGTGGAAAGGAAGTACGCTCGATCGCCTTTAATCCTTCGGGTGAAATACTTGCCAGTGGTAGTTATGACCAAACGGTGAGGCTGTGGGATATCCGCAGTGGTGAGTGCCTCAAAACCTGGCAAGGGCATAACACTTCATTATACTCGGTTGCCTTCAGTCCTTTGGGCGAAATATTTGCCGGTACAGGTTATGACGGAACGGTGAGGCTGTGGGATATCCATACTGGTGGATGCCTCCAAATCTTGCAGGGGCATACCGGTTCGGCACGCGCGATCGCCTTTAGCCAGAACGGTGAATTAGTTGCTAGTGGAAGTGTGGATCAAACAGTAAGACTATGGGATATCAACAGCGGTGAATGCCTCAATATTTTTCACGGGCATACTGATTGGATAAGTTCAGTTGCCTTTAGTTATTCTGGTGAAATAGTTGCTAGTGGAAGTGTCGATCTAACGGTAAGACTATGGGATATTCGTACAGGTGAATGTCTCAAAATTTTACAAGGTCATACCAGTAGAATTAACTATGTTGCCTTCAATTCAGAGGATCAAATTATTGCTGCTTGTAGTCGGGATGGCACAATTATGATGTGGGAGATTGAGACGGGCGAGTGCCTCAAAATACTGAAAAGTGACAGACCTTATGAAAACATGAATATTACAGGAGTTACGGGTTTAACGGAAGTTGAAAAAGTCACGCTCAAAGCTTTAGGGGCTGTGGAAAATTAATCATCCCAAAGGAGGAAGTATGCAGTCAGCAATACGGATTACAACCAAAGTTCTTGCAGGAAATAAACTGGAAATTCAAGTGCCGCCTGGATCTGTGGGCGAAGAGGTTGAAGTTTTTGTGATTCTACCAGAAAAGCCTCAAGACGGGCGACGTAAAGTGTTGGAATTGCTTACAGAAATCCGCAGCCGTCATGTTTCCAGAACTGTTGAAGAAATTGACCTGGAACTTCAAGAATAAAGAAACTACTGGAGCAGTTAAACCGAATTTATTCTATGGCAAATTCACTTAATTTTCGCAGATTAGGAGGGTCAAAACCAAGTATAATATCTTGTTTAGGAACTCCCAATTCTACGAGTTCGTTCGCAATACCGACCTCGGTTCCATCTTGCTGAATCCAGATTTTATTGTCCATAATATCCAGGTGCAAAACCGGGCCATAAATTCGCCGCTGATTGCGCCAGCCGACATATACTAATTGATAATGATCGCGCTCGACATCAAAGATAGTTTGAGCCTGAATGCGCTCATCCCAAACAAGACTAGCGTGTTGGGAGAGCAGATTTTGGATGTGCTGCCTATAAAGGTCTACATTTGCCATTGTGCGATCGCCTCTTGCTCTATATCGTAAATCATCAAATGAATTTGATTTTGTTGAACTAAAGACTGAATAAACCCCATTGTGAAAAAACTATCGTAGACATTACTGGGTACTGCCAGGTATAAAATGCGGTCAGTTTCTTGTTGTTGTAAAGCTGCTCGATAACTAATGAATTGTCCTAAAGCTGTGTAAAATTGGGATATTTTGGATGGGCCAATAAAGCTTTTGATTTCAACGGCGATTTTCTGTCCGTCTTTTTCTGCCGCAACCACCTTTTCGGCACCCAAGTCGATGTAAAGTTCGAGAGTTCCTGCCTGTAAAGTGTATGGATCGTGAGTAATCTGCCATCCATCTTTCTGGAGAGCGATTTTAACGACTTCGTGAAAAGCATCTTTAGCAGGCATGGTTGTACTGACTCGTTGTGTTTAATATCTTGGGTAGTTGTTGTATTTTAAGTATATGCGCTATTCATCTAGAACATCACTGACCCACGAGTAGTCAGAAACCCGGTTTTTACGAGAATACTTCGTTGAGGCCAGCAGATTCGGCCAAAAACCCGGTTTCTAACGTAGCCTACTGACTAAACTGTTGAGCGTAGTAGCCAGCATAGCGATCGCCCTTTTCGAGCAACTCCTCGTGCGTCCCCGATTCCACAATTCTGCCTTTTTCCAAAACTAAAATGCGATCGGCTCTCCGCACAGTAGCCAAGCGGTGAGCGATAATAAACACAGTGCGATCGCGCATCAATCTTTCCAGCGCTTCTTGCACTAAACCTTCGGATTCCGAATCCAGCGCGGATGTCGCTTCATCCAAAATCAATATTCTGGGATCAAGCAAAACTGCACGGGCGATCGCAATTCTTTGTTTCTGTCCCCCAGATAAATTTACACCCCTTTCTCCTACCCAAGTGTGATAACCGTCGGGAAACTCACTAATAAATTGATGAGCGTTAGCAATCTCCGCAGCTTTTTGCACATCTTTCAGTTCATAATAAGATTGACCGAAAGCGATATTTTGAGCAATCGTACCCGAAAAAAGAATAGTTTCCTGCGGTACAATTCCGATTTGCCGCCGCAGAGTATTTAAAGTGACATCTTGAATATCAATACCGTCAATTAAAATCTGTCCCGCTTGCGGATCGTAAAATCTCGGTAACAAGTTTACTAAAGTAGTTTTACCCGCACCGGATGCACCAACAAGGGCTATCATTTCTCCGGGAAGCACCAACAAACTCATGTTTTGCAGAATGGGTGTCTCTGAGTTATAGGCAAAATTAATGTTGCGGTATTCGACTTTGCCTGTAACATGGGGAAGTTCAGTTGCCCCAAGCTTTTCGACTACTGTTGGTTGAATTGCTAATAGTTCAAAAATGCGATCGCTAGAAGCTTCTCCCTGCTTAAAATCTCCGTAATTAGCAGTTGTAATAGCGATCGGGTCAATTAAAAGTGCCACCCCTGCGATATAACTGATAAATTGAGTACCAGTGAGATTTCCTTGAGAAATTTGCCAACCTCCCAGGAAAAAGAGCAAAATCACGCTCATCGCTTCCAGAAAGCCAACTACAACAAACTGAAGTGCTTTTACTCTTTCTGACAAATACTTAGCGCGGCGGTTTTGTTCTGCTTCTTCTGCAAAGCGGGCAATTTCGTAGTCTTCAGCAACAAATGCTTTGATTAAACGAATGCCGCTGAATACTTCTGTCAGCAAAGCGGATAAATCAGAGATGCGATTTTGACTTTGCCGCGAGTAACTTAGCAGTCTCTCGCCAAACCAACCAATTAAAATAGCCATCAGCGGTGCAATAATTAATGCACCCAAGGTTAATTGCCAGTTGAGATAAATCATATATCCCAGGACGGCAATTAGCTGCAAAACACAAGGAATAAACTGATGAAAAAATTTATTTACGACTTCGCCAATGCGGTCAATATCTTCAGTGAGGCGGTAGGATAAGTCTCCGGTTTTGGCGGTTTCAAAGTAGCCGATATTGAGAGTTTGAAGATGGGAGTAGACTTTTTTGCGAATTTCTAAAGCAATAGTCAAAGCTGCTTTTGCCATCAGCGTATCTTGACCGTACTGGGCTGTACCGCGAATTAGAAAGATAATGGCGCTGAGTGCAGCAATTTGAGCGAACCCTTGTAAATCTCCTTTACCTATAAATTTGGCTGTTTCGCCAACTAGCCACGCTATAATTGGCCAAAATATGGTAAATACTACGGTACAAGCTAATGCTTTACCGATGGTTTGTTTTTGGGGACGGAGGTAGGGTAAGATTTGCCAGTATGTCGATCGAGTTTTCAAGATATTTTGCCCTCGCAAATTCTGTTTTTGGGAATCTCTGCAAGAATATTCAAACTTCGATCCCCCCTAACCCCCCTTAATAAGGGGGGGACAAGATTATTATTATTCAAAGTCCCCCTTCTTAAGGGGGATTTAGGGGATCTCTGCGTCACTCATTGCCTAAGTCATAGAGATATCGGAGCCAGAATATGATAACAGCGATCGGACAA
Organism: Microcoleus sp. K1-B1; assembly: GCF_036704705.1. NCBI lineage: Bacteria > Bacillati > Cyanobacteriota > Cyanophyceae > Oscillatoriales > Microcoleaceae > Microcoleus > Microcoleus sp. K1-B1. The sequence goes on from NZ_JAUBSH010000044.1 coordinate 13,579, forward strand.
ATCTCAACAATCATTCTTCACCGAAAGCATTCGGGATACAAAGCCCCCGGATTCATCCGTGGGGTTAATTGTCCCATTCTTCAATCTAAAATCTAAAATCTAAAATCATTCTTGACCGTCGGCATGAGTCGCTAGTACCTGAGCCCCCGCCACAACTTCGCCGCGAAAGGCGGCTGACTGTCCGGGTGCAAGAGTAACTGGTTGAGCGAAGATAAATCCGTTGTCAATTAAATTGCCTGACTCGTCCAAAACTTCATAATTGACTTTAACATTCTTGATTGTTTTGCAGCCTTGATTAAGCACTTGACCGCTGAAAAACTTGCCGTCATAATTAGTCGCGGCAATTGACACTTTCCCAGCGATGTTGGAACCCGGAATGCAAGTTTGAGAAGTTCCCGAAGCTGGCTGTTTCTCGCACAACTTTCCCAAGTCTACTGTTTTGCCGTCGGGGGTTTTCATGTAGCAAAACGGTTCGTCAACTGATGAGTTTTGAGCCATTGTATTTGTAGAGTCTGCCAGCAAATGGCGAGCCGAGAGCGGCGAAATTAGCAAACTTGATAAAGCTACTGTTAAAGGTAAACAAATCATATTTTTTCTGCTTTTTATGAAATAAATTGTACAATATAATGCAGCTAAATTTTAGCAATATTCCGGACTGTTTTTATATGACCCAATGGCTTATTCTCGGCTGACTTCGCAGCCCCTGTGGATAATTAAATGTAAGTCAGCTCCACCCCTGACTTACATTTAATTCGACTTTTTTATGATCCTTGCCCCGCGTAAGCTTATAGTATCGTTCCACAAACTGTCCGGAGTATTGAAGTGTATAACAATGGCGATGCTAAAGAAAATTACGCAGAACTATAACTGCTTTCTCTACTACATCTTTTCAAACAGGGCGATCGCTATCAGTATACTGTGCGTTGGAGTCTGCATAAACTGCTGTCAAGTGATGTCAATGCTATGGCAACACGCGACGCTATTGAAAAACTCCTAAAAGGGAAGTGATAGACGGGTACGGTCAAAAGTTACTCTGTTCTACCTGATCGCACGCCTGGAATTTTGACGCGGGTACGGTAAAGACCATTACTTGCAGTTCGGCAATTGCATTTTTTAAGTAAACTCGGCGAGATCGGGGCTGTAATCTTTAGCCGATATCAGATGCCAATTGGTATTACCAACTAGCCTTAAGACCTGCTCGTGATACTGTACCAAAGTCGGACGGTGACCGACACTGATAAAGGCAGTTCCTGTTTTTTTGAGCAACTGATAGAGGCGTCTCTCGTTAGCCACATCCAATGCACTCGTTGATTCATCCAAAATAGCGTAGCGAGGTTTAGTCAGCAGTAGGCGTGCAAATGCTAACCGTTGTTGTTCTCCTAGTGACAAAACATCAGCCCATTCCAATTCCACATCAAATCCACCTACCCGTTCTGGCAAATGGGAAAGATTGACTTGTTCGAGTACTTCGTGCAGTTGTTCATCCGTAACTTGAGCGCTGGTGTTGGGATATAGCAATTGGCTGCGTAAGTCCCCTAGCAGCATATAAGGCCGTTGGGGCAAAAACAGCGTTTCCTCCGGTTTAGGACGGACAATGCAACCCGTACCCGCATTCCACAATCCTGCGATCGCTCGCATTAACGAACTCTTCCCAGCGCCAGAAGGTCCAACAATCAAGACGCTTTCACCGTGTCCCACCTTGAAAGATAAATCTCTAACTAAGATTCGCTCATAGTTAGGCGTCTCTAAGGTAACCCGTTGGAGGGCTAGATAGTGCTGTTCCACAACATCAATCGTTGCCATGCCGGCTCTAGGTGCTGCCATTTGCTCGGACAGAACCTGATCAAATGTTCCTAAACGATTAATCTGAGTGGTAAAGTTAGTTAGCATATCAAAATTCTGGGCAATAAAGCCCAGGGCACTTAAAATAGACACAAACGCTCCAGAAGCTTGCGTTACCTGCCCAAAATCTATCTGACCCGCAAAGAATCGAGGAGCTAAAAAAACTATAGGTAGATTTGTAAATATCATCCCGGTTCCTTGGGTAAAGAAACCAAGGTTACGCTGCAAGACAATCAGGTTATTAAAATTATTCAATACTTCATTAAATCGCTGTGATATTGCACTAAATTCACGCTCTTCACCTCGGTAAAATGCAATGGATTCACTATGGTCTCGAAGATGAACCAAACTATAGCGAAAATTTGCTTCTCGTTGTAATTGATTGAACTTTAATCTACTTAACCTCTTACCTATAAAGATAGTGAAAGCAGTTCTAAAAGCAGCCAGTATAAATACAACTAAAGTCAGGGTCTTGTCAATTGTAAAGAGAACGCCGAGAAAAGAAATTATTGTGACAACTTGGTTGAATAATAATCCCCAAATATCAATGTTTTGCTTAACAAACAAATTAACGTCTTCAGCTAAACGCTGATCGGGATTATCAACCTTATCATTGAACTTAATTTTGTAGAAACCTTGATTGCTAAAATATTTCTTCAGTAAGTGATTCGTTAGCCACTTTCGCCAGTAGAGTTGCAGTACATTTTGCGAATAGAAGAAGAAAACCATAATGGGCGTGAATATGGCAAACAGACCCAATAGCATCAGCCACATCTTATAGAAGTCTGAAACATTCTTTCCCGTGACTGCATTCATCAAGTCCCGCATAATATAGCTCTGGACTATGCCCACAGCATTGAAACCTAGCATTAATAACATTATGAGGGCGAACAACCCCCTAGCTCCCCATTTTTCTCTGGAAAAGAAGTAGGGGTTGGCGATCGACCAAAACTGCTTTACCGACTGCTTCAATTGATTCATCTTTTCTTCTGGGTAGGAAAAATTGTGCTTTGGTGGAAACTACCTGTAGCGGATGGGGCAATTCTCATCGTTCTTGTCCATCAGCGACACCTGGTATGGGTGATGCTCCCGTGGTACTTCCCTAATGATGCTCGGATCACTTCAGGATTTCTACCTTAAGGTAGATGACACATCTTAAACATCAGTAATTTTACTGATTTAACGGAACTTACTCGGCACACGGGGTAAGTTCCGTCTGAAACCATTGCGAGGTGAGACTTGCCCGGAGCCTCCAAGTCTTTTACATAACTACAATCTCTTACAACCCTTATGTGGCTGGGTTTTTGCTTAAATTCATCAGAGAACAATACTCTCGCGCTAAATATTGAGAAAATCTTAAATACATGACTACGGTTTGTCGGCAGTCAAGTCGCTAAAACCGAGACGGGACAAAGAATACAGTCCCCAGAACTACCCCCGCAGGGGGTAAGTTCCGATTTAAAATCAGTAAAATGGCTTTAAGCTGTTGGGCATCTAAATTGTATTTTTGGGCGGGCTAGAAGCCCAACCCCTACTCCCCACAAGAATTAGATGCACGGGCTAGGAGCAACGGCCCACAAGAATTAGATGCCCACCTTACGAGATTATCTAATACTCGGCTTTCTATTCCTAAGATTCCGCGCTCCGGGAATTTTCCGGCTGGGACGGCGATTGTTCAAACTGCTCGCAGTTCGAGCATTCAAAGCATCAGCAGAAGGTATCAAACCCAAGTCTTGCAAAATTTCAACAGCCGCCCTTTGTCCAGTTTCGCAACCGCCTTCCATGTAACCTTGAGCTTCCAGCGAAGTGTGTTCACCGGCAAAATATAAATTGCCAACTCGTTCGCCTTCAACGCCGTACATTTGCGTCCACTGTCCGACTAAATAGCAGGAATAAGAACCTTTAGAAAAGCGTTCTCCCGGCCAATAAGCTCGCACAGCTTTGCCCGATCGCAAATTTCTCACTCCGGGAAAAACTCTTTCAAATTGGTTCAAAAATCTTTGTGCTTGGTCTTCTGGAGTTCCGGCACCGATCGACAAACCCTGCTTTCCTCCTGTAAAATTAGTAACTAAACCGTTAGGAGTAGGGGCGAAAGGCGTAGCTTCCCAGGTACTCTGGAATCCTAAATCGCTATAAACAGAAGCAGTCGATCGATAAGGTTCCCGCCAAATGCGGCTGCGGTAGCCAGTAATTAACTTAGAATTAGTACCGTAACCCAATTGCTCGATCGCCCTGCGCTTCGGTTGGGGCAAAGGTACGTTAATTTTAACGTCTCGCAGAGTGCTAAACGGCAAAGTTAACAAAACTCGCTCGTAAGTGCGCTCGAACGCGCTTAGTCCCGATCGCAAATTTACCCGATAGCGGCCATCCGGCAAAAGAGTAATCGCTTCCAAAACCGTCCCCGCCTCGATCGAACCAGACAATTGACCCGCCAAACGGTTGATAATTTGACTGTTGCCGCCGTCAATTTGATAGCGCTCATCGCTGTCGCCATACAGTTCAAAACTTCCCGCTTCAGAACCGATTAAAAACAGCAAATTCAACGCCGACTGTTCCTCGGCATCTCTACCGTAGAATACCGTATAAGCAACCCGCAACAATTGTCGCAGTACCGTGCTAGTATCAGCTTGGTCTAGATATTCAGCGATCGAAAGATTGTCCAATCTTTCTGCTGCTTCCGTAAAATCGAGATAGCTAATGTTATCTCCGATAGCGCCCAAATCTTCATTAATTTTACTAGCTAGCGGCGCAAATTCCGCGATGATTTGCTCAAGAGAAAAGCGGCGCCCTTGAAAGAAAAAAGTATCCTTCACCAGTCCACTCTGCACTTGGGCTAAGTCGATCGCCTGCAAACCCAATTCCGTCGCCAGCGAGATTAAATTAGTGTGGCCGGTGTCAATAAATTCTCCCCCCAAATCCGCCGGAATTAGCGTTCCAGCCACCTTGGGAATAGTGCGTATCCGCCCCCCCACGCGGTTCGTTGCCTCGATTATATCGGCACGCACACCCGCTTGGCGCAAGCGATAAGCCGCCGTCAAACCCGCAATTCCCGCACCCACAACCAAAATCGGCGATCGTCCGCCCTGTTGAGCAAAAGCTCCCCCTCCATCCCTGGTAAAAGTCGCAGCAGCGGCAGCCCCCGCAGCAGCTAAACCCCCGTGCAGCAAGTGGCGCCGAGATATGGGAGAATTGGGAGTGCGATTCCCTACGGGATAGCTTGGCTTCACGCTCAGCATCCCCAGCAGTTCATCAGCCGGAATGCCCGTTTCCCTTGATTTCTGGGCAATACTCGCAGCGCGGCGCAGCATTGCCATCAGTGCAGATTTAGCCATAATTAAGACCTCCTCACAAAACAAAACTTTGATGTAAACTGGATTCTCGATCGTGCACTTTCCAGAATAAAGTCCAGAGAGATTTTTTTAATAATGCTAACCCTCAGAACACTGTTCGACAGCAAATTTTATCTCGAAAACAACCCAGATGTCGCCGTAGCAGTTGCCAGGGGCACGGTATCGAGTCCCTTCGATCACTACCGAAAAATTGGCAAATTTGAAAATCGCGACCCGAATGCCCTGTTCGACGCCAGCTATTATTTAGACACCAATACAGATGTAGCGGTATCAGCCAAACTCAATGGCTTTTCAGGGGCCGATCACTTTATCAGATTCGGTCAATTTGAACTACGCAACCCCAACCCATTCTTCGATGTTAATTTTTATCTAACAAGCAACCCAGACGTGCTGACAGCAGTCCAAACCAATCAATTTACCCCATTTGAACACTACTTCAAAGCCGGTCAATTAGAAAACCGCAAAGCCAGCATTTTCTTCGATCCCAGCTTTTATCTAGAAAAATATCCGCTGGTAGCAGCAGCAGTCAATAGCGGCGCAGTTAAAAGTGCGATCGACCATTACATTCAATTCGGTCAACAAGAAGGACTGTTGAGCACTCTCCCCGATCCCGCCGACAATTTGATCGCAGCAAAAAGCCTGGGCATTCTCACAGAAATTCAAACGGCGAGCGATTTTGTGGGAGATGCTGAACCAGCCGACATTTACAGTTTTATCCTCAATACTCCCAGCCTTTTCAGTGTAACTGTTGACGGTTTGAGTGCAGATGTTGATGTTGAATTAATTCAGGATCTGAACGGCAACGGCGCCGTGGGATTAGACGATATTATTGCTGCCTCTAACAACTTAGGGACGGTTTCAGAAACAATTGTCAGTAATGGGGCTTTGCCTGCGGGGACTTATTTCGTCCGCGTTTCTCAATTTCAAGGCGATACAAATTATGACTTGAGATTGCTAGCCGCTCCCTCAGAAATACCGCCCCAAATTTAAAATCAAAATAACGTATAGCCTTTCTCAGAAAGATGAGGTACTCATGGGCATAGGGCATAGGGCATAGGGCATAGGGCATAGGGCATACCTCACTTTTTTGAGAACCGCTATATATAGCAAGCCTAAATCAGTCAAACAAACCCAGACTTTTCCTCAGTTATTCTCTCTTCCTTCGCGGTCTTTGCGCCTTCGCGGTTCGTAAAAAACATCAGGTTCACAAATGATTTAGACTTGCTATAAAACAGGCTGCAAAAAGGGCGATCGACAATTTGCCGAGGTTTCACTTATTAGTTGCTGGCCCGCTGGGAGAAGGCAAAGATTGAACAGGTGCCGGAGGCCAATTAGAGCGACTTCTGCTGAGAGTAGTAGACACCAAAGCATAGCCCAAAATAGCAGGAAGCACGATCGCACTCATAAACACGATCGTCGCAGCCCAAGTCATCGCATTCGAGATCGGGCCGTAATGAGTGCGGTAAGGGTCAAACATTGGTAAATTAGGCATCGGGGCATCCCGCAGCGCGATCGGACGTTTGAACCGCACCCGCCTGTCATCTAGCTTTTCGAGCAAAATCCAGCCAACTTCCGCCTCTTCCTGGCATAGCTTGTGAAAAATCGCAGGATTGCGGAACAAATCGTTGCTAGCCCGCACAATCTTGTACTCCCAAACCGTCAAATCAACCGAATTTGAATCAGATTTGGGATTACCCTTGGAGCGCGAATTTTCAGGCGTATTAAAATTATCTTCTTGAGATTCGTACCGAGTCAAAACTTCCTCCTCCTCATCGCATTTTTGCCCCGCATCCCATTGCTCGTGGCTCACCAAAAGACCCACAAGCGCAGCCTCCAAGCCGAGACTGCCAATCATCAAACTCCAAATCAGAATTTCAACCATAAAAGGAGTTAAAAGTTAAAAATCAAAAACTCAAAAGACTCGCTTTTAACTTTCAATCTTTAATTTTTAAATAGCCTTCTACCACACAATCTGCACCCACTGTGCGCCAAGAAACCCGCTCTAAAGTTAAAGCCTCAGTCATCGCGGAAAACCCCAAATCTCCTACAGGAGTTGGAGCTCCTTTGCCACCGACAATTTTAGGAGCAATAAAAGCCATAATTTTTTGAACTGCACCCTCAGTAATTGCCTGAGCCGCCAAAGTGCCACCGCACTCCCAGAGTACAGAAAGAAAAGATCGATCGTACAAATAAGCCATAACATTAGTCGGTGTCAGCGGCGAGAGCTCCACAACTTCCACCCCTTTGGCGATCAAAAATTCCTGAAATTCCGGGTTAACCCCAGGCTCAGTCAGCACCAAAGTAGCCGCCACAGAGGTTTCCCACAACCAAGCCGACTTCGGCAAATCCAAAGTGCGACTCATCACCACCCGCAGCGGATTATTCCTATCAGGCTGGTGACTCGTCAGTAGGGGATTGTCCAGACGCACCGTATTTCCCCCAACAATCACAGCATCGCAGCCGACGCGCACCCGATGTACCTCGCTGCGAGCCTCCTCGCCTGTCACCCAAGCGCTGTGGCCGCTACTGGTAGCAATTTTACCGTCCAAAGTCATTGCATATTTCAAAATTCCAAAAGGCCGGCGGTACAAAATCCGGTGCACAAAAGCCTCGTTGAGTTTCTGGCAAGCTTCCCCTTCCACTCCCGCCACCACTTCAATGCCAGCCTCTCGCAACCGGGCTAGCCCAGTTCCAGCTACCAAGGGATTCGGATCGACCATGCCAGCCACTACTTTTGCTACCTTGGCCTTAACTAAAGCTTCGGAACAAGGGGGAGTCCTGCCGTAGTGGTTGCAGGGTTCCAGGTTCACGTATACAGTCGCTCCTTCGGCGAGTTCCCCCGCTTCCCGGAGCGCAAAAACTTCGGCGTGAGGTTGACCGGCACCGGGATGAAACCCTTCGCCGACAATCTTGCCGTCTCGGACAATTACAGAACCGACAAGGGGGTTGGGTGCGGTTTTGCCCAAAGCGCGGCGAGCCAATTCTATGCAGTGGCGCATCATGGCTCGATCGAACTCTTGAACTTCGCTGTTTTCCAGTTGTTTTGTACCTTGCTGCTGTCCGTTAGCTAAGCTGGCGATCGCTTTAGCGTGCGCCGGAAAAGTTTCCATGAGATTTTGGTATGATATCTATCCCTGAGTGTACTGACTTTGATGCTTATTTTGGCTGCGAACCGACGATCAATTGTTGCTGGGGCAAACTGTACGTTACCACTGAGATATTGCACCATGCTCAATTAGCCTTTTATGAACAGGCAAGATGCCTGTTCCACAAAAGATAAATTTTCTTGTGGAACAGGCATCTTGCCTGTGGCTGACAATGGTGCAAGATGTGAGTTACCAGGAGCGAAGGGCAATTTAGGGCGATCGACCCCGCAGGCCCGATCGAATAGCTTTAACATTAAGAAACAATAGCAGGTGCTTGAGAAAACAATGAGTCAGGACATGGAGCGGGAATTTGCCAGCCGCGACGAATTAATTGCCTACGTGCGCGAACAGTTCCCCGAAGCCGCCCGGCGGGACAGCAGCGTACCCCCAACCCCAGGCGGGCGGAAAGCAGCCGAGACAGCCCTGCAACAAATTGACCCCGGCAAGTACGCCTCAACCCGCAATTTCCTCAACGGTGCGGTAACGCGCTTGTCGCCCTATTTGCGCTACGGCGTTTTAAGTCTTGCCGAAGTCCGGGATGCCGTGCTGGAGAAGGTGCGGCATCCCGAAGATGCTGTGAAACTTGTCAATGAGTTGGGTTGGCGGGATTATTGGCAGCGACTGTACGCCGAATTCGGCAACGGGATTTGGCAAGACCGGGAACCCTACAAAACTGGTTACACTGCTAAAGATTACAGCGAAACTCTGCCGGAGGATGTCGTGGAGGGCACCACTGGTTTGGTTTGCATCGACAGTTTTAGCCGCGAGTTGCGAGAAACTGGTTATTTGCACAATCACCAGCGGATGTGGACTGCAGCTTATCTCGTACACTGGCGCCGCGTGCGCTGGCAAGCCGGAGCTCGCTGGTTTTTGCAACACTTGCTAGATGGAGATCCGGCGAGCAATAATCTTTCTTGGCAGTGGGTAGCAAGCACTTTTAGTCACAAACCTTATTTTTTTAATCGGGAAAATTTGGAGCGTTACACTAAGGCGGTTTATTGTCGCGATTGTCCTCTGTATGGGCAATGCGATTTTGAGGGAACTTACGAATATTTGGAAGGGAAGTTGTTTCCTAATGGAGAAAAGGTCGATCGCAGCGGCGGTTCTAAAAGTTGGAACCGCCCTCAAAAAGATCGCAGAAATTAAAAAGTTATTGGGCATGGGGAATGGGGAATGGGGCATTGGTTATTAGTTATTAGTTATTAGTTATTGGTTATTGGTTATTGGTTCGCAACTAGCAATTCCCAATTCCTCATACTTCGGCTACGCGATCGTACAAGTTCCCAATGCCCAATGCCCAATGCCCCAATGCCCAATGCCCGATGCCCCATTCCCAATGCCCCATTCCCAATTACTAATTTATGAACAATCCGATTATTTGGCTGCACGGCGACTGTTTGAGTCCTGAAGGCCCCGCTTTTCAAGCGCACCCAGAGGCACCTGCAATCTGGGTTTGGGATGATGCGCTGATTGATGAATGGCAGTTGAGTCTCAAACGAATGGTTTTTATTTACGAATGTTTGCTCGATTTGCCGGTAGTTATTCGGCGGGGTGATGTGGCTGCAGAAGTTATCGCTTTTGCGCTCGAATCCGGCGCTAATCAAGTGGTGACTGCGGAAAGTCCCAGTCCTCGCTTTCAGGATATTTGCCGGGAAATTAAGCGATCGCACCCAGTAGAAGTTTTGCCACCGGAAGCCTTTGTCCGCTACGATGGTTACATTGATTTGAAGCGTTTTTCCCGCTATTGGCGCGTCGCTGAAAAATATGTTTTCTAATTGTAATTGGAAATTGGAAATTGAAAAGAGGTGTTCTTTTCTCTTCTTCCCTCTTCCCTCTTCCTTCTTCCTTCTTCCCTCTTCCTTCTTCCTTCTTCCTTCAACTCCCCTTCAAACGCTCCAACAGCCATTGAAATCTGGATTCAGCCAAATCTGGATTTTCGACATTTTCCGAGATAGCGCCCTCGTCGTCGGGTTCTTGATAGATTAAACCATCACTATCATCGCCGAAGCGTTTGACTGTACCCCGCAGTCTCGACGACAGAAATTTGGTAATCGCCCGATAAAACCGCAGGGAAAAAAGCACGTCTTGCTCAAGTTTTTCAGTTAGCAGCCGCCGGGGAATTGACAGGATGAGACACTCTTCAATTGCCGTGACGCTAGCAGAAGGAAGCCTCCCGTCTACAAAAGACATTTCGCCTAACACTTCGCCGGAAATAATTTTTCCAATTTCTTTGTCGCCCAAAGATGATACAGCAACGCTCAAAGTTCCCTCCAGAACTATGTACAGGGCGTCTAAGGGCTTACCTTCAGTGATCAGGGTTGTGCCGGGGAGGACTTGGGTGCGGGTGCCGTTGGCGAGCATCCAATCGATGTCGCGATCGCTCAATTCGCCTAATATGACTAGAACTTTGCTCATAAAGTCAGGTTGAGATGAGATAATTTGTATTTTTTTACTTGTTTAGTTGCGTGCTGTTGTGAGATGGTCAGACCCTGAGCGAAAGCGAAGGCTAAACTTTACAAATAGAACACTAAATTTTACACAATTTTCATAAAATTCAGTAATTTTGACACGATCGACCCACAAATATTTCTCGGATCGGTGGTATTATTCTACATTAATTGTCATGGACTGTGCAGCAGCCGATCGCGTTGTATTAACTGCACTTGCTGTGGACGGCGGGGCTGCCAAAACTGTTTTGAAAGCTTGTTGTCTCTTGGTTTCGAGCTGGTGCGCCCTCAAAAACCGGATTTTTCCGGCGTGGCTGCGAGTGCAGCGCCCCCAAGTACAGTATTGTAGAATGCAAGCGAAACGCGCGATCGACCCCTCAATTAAAGAGGATTAAGGGTGAAATCATCCCTAGGATTGATTTTTAGCCGATCGATCTGTAAATTAAAATTAGCCTCTAAACCCACCGTCCGTTCTTGAATCTAATCAGCTTGAGAGTTGACTATTCAACGGTCAAATGGCAATCTAGGAACAACACAACTCATATTTGTGTCTTTTTTTCCCAAAGCTCTCGACGTTATCCCTCAAACACTTACACTTTTAACACACCCTTCATTGAGGAGTTGCTATGAATAGTCTATTTTCCAAGTCTACTTTTGCGTTAATAAATCTTGCAGCTTTAGCTGTTTGTTGCAGTACCATGTCAGCGAAAGCTGAAACTGGCAACTTGCCCGATGTCGCTACAACTGCAACAATCGCAGCTCAAAATATTGACCAAACTTCTGAGCCTGCGGCAACTTCAGCAGTTAAACCAGACGCAGAAACAACGGCTAGTAATAAAAAAATTGATTCGATCAGTTGGAGCGAACTAACAGAAGCGGCAGAACCAGCAGCCTCTGAACCGGTAGCCAACTTGCAAGTATCTATTGCACCACCCGAAAAATCGGAAGCAGCAACATCGGAAATTGCTGAGACAGAAACTGCGCCAAATACCTCCATTGCTGCTGAGACCCAAAAGTCGGAAGAAACCACTAAAATTGCTGACAATGGTGTCAAAGTGGAGTCAACAGTCGAGACTGCCAAAAAGAGCGATCGACCTACCTCAATTGTTGCCGAGAGAAATAATCTTGAAGTAACTGCAACGAAGGAAGAAAAAGAAGTCCAAACAGCACAAGAATTGTTGAGCAATCCTGTCAGCACTTCCGCCTCAGCTTTGACAAACCAACCGAAAGTTGCTGAAAAACCGGCAACTGTGTCGGAACCAACTGAAAAAGTGGCTCAAGGAACTCAAATCCGACCAGGCAGAGCAACTCGTTCCGGGCCCAGCTACATCGGCATTGGTGGCAATCTAGGTTTTGGCGGAGATTCAGCTTTAGGCGACGGTTCATTTGCGATTATTAGCAAAATCGGTTTGACGAACAATTTCTCGGTGAGACCGACTGTTTTGTTCCGCGACAACTTAGCTTTTCTAGTTCCTGTTACCTACGATTTTGTATCTCAAGAGACCGTCGAAGTCAGCGATGATTTTGTGATTACTGCTGCTCCTTATGCAGGTGCTGGCGTGCTAATTTCTACCGGCGATGACGGTAATTTTGGCTTCCTGATTTCGGGAGGTGTAGATGTGCCGCTGTCTAGAAATTTTACAGCAACAGCGGGACTGAATATTGGTTTTGTAGACGGAGCTGAAGTGGGATTGTTAGTCGGTGTCGGCTATACGTTCCCGAATATTGCCCGGTAGTGTTGCTGTTTGAGCAAAGGCAGGACAAATAAATAAGCGCGGGGTTGGCTGTAGGAATACAGTCAACCCTTTTTGATGATGGAAAATCTGCCTATGCGATGATGTAGGGTTCGCCATAAGCACAGACCGGTAATGTAGGGTTTGAAATCTTCGTAGAAACCGGGTTACTTTACTCGTCCGGGACGCACAATCCCGATAGATGAAGGATAATAGGTCGTTTCAGCCATCAATCTAAGTCCAAAAAGCCGGAATATTCGTGACAGTGTGCAAGTTTGATAGTTGTATAATAGACAGACTAGCCAAGCGTAAAAAGTAGAATCCTATGCCGCAGGGAATCTTCAACAAAATCCTCGATCAGCTTGACACTCTGGAACTGCTAGAACTACAGCAACTAGAGCGCGCTATAGGGATATATCTGGCCCAGAAAGAACAAACTGCTCAACGGACAAAATTGCACCAAGCGCTGTTAACTTCTGGTTTAGTAAAAAAAATCAAGCATTCTTCTGGGAGTCAGCAAACAGAACGGCGACTAATTCAGGTAGAGGGCAAGCCTGTTTCTGAGACAATTATTGAGGAACGCCGCTAGAGGACAATTTATTTTGTAGATAGCAGTGCGCTGGTCAAACGCTACATTAATGAAATAGGTTCGGCATGAGTTTTAAGTTTGTGCGATCCTGCACTTAACAACGATATATTGATTGCTGCTATTACAAGTGTTGAAATTGTTGCTGCAATTACCAGAAGGTCGCGCGGCAGAAGTATCAATGCGACAGATGCTACAGCAGCGTGCAATCAGTTCAGGAGTGACCGAAAACTTGGGTACAAGCCCCGTCCTTTTAGGACGGCTTTATATTTGGCTCTGGCAGCCTAGCAACTATGCTTCTAATCAATTCCGATCGAGTCATTCCTCTGCGTTCTGCCTCCGAGTCTAACTGTCTAAATTCATACTCAGTCATCCGAATATCAATTCTTTTTGTTTTCATGTTGTCCGGTCAAATGGCAATACATCTAGTATAATAGATAAAGGAGGTAAGCAAATGAAAGCTAGATATCAGTACAGATTTTACCCAACTAATCAACAGCAACAGAGTTTAGCTCAGTTGTTTGGCTGCTGTCGGGTAGTCTGGAATGATGCGCTAGCTATTTGCAAGCAATCTGAGAAGTTGCCAAGTAGTAATGAGTTGCAAAAGTTAGTCATTACCCAAGCAAAGAAAACCTTAGAGCGTCAATGGCTGTCCGAAGTCTCTAACATTCCATTACAGCAGTCTGTCGCCGATCTAGGTATGGCCTACAAGAATTTTTTCGACTCACTCAAAGGGAAGAGAAAGGGGAAAAAAGTAGGCAGTCCGAAGTTCAAAAAAAAAGTTAATCGACAGGCAGCAAGGTTTAGGATTGGTGGATTTTCCATTAAAGGGAAAGAGGTTTATTTAGCAAAAATTGGCAATATTAAACCAATTTGGTCTAGAGACTTGCCATCAGCACCTAGCTCTGTAACAGTAGTTAAAGAATGTGCAGATAGATATTTCCTAAGTTTTGTAGTAGATATTGAACCCGTCAATGTTGAAGCTAAAAACCCAAGCATCGGGATTGATTTGGGTATTAAGACTTTTGCTGTGATGAGCAATGGCGACCACGTAGAAAGTCCTGATTATTCAAGGTTAGACAAGAAAGTTCGCAAACTTCAAAAGAAGCTAGCACGGCAACAAAAAGACTCAAAACGCAGAAATAAAACTCGACTACAAATTGCTAAGCTACACAATCGGATCGCAGATACCCGTCAAGACTTTCTGCACAAGCTATCAACTAAAGTCCTTAGTGAAAACCAAACTATCGTCTTAGAAGATTTAAACGTCTCAGGTATGGTTAAAAACCGCAAACTGTCAAGAGCGATCGGCTTGCAAGGTTGGAGACAGTTTAGAAGTTTGTGTGAAGGAAAATCGGAAAAATTAGGAAGAGATTTTCATGTTATAAGCCGATGGGAACCTACCAGCCAAGTGTGTTTTGAGTGTGGCTATAGGTGGGGAAAACTCGATCTAAAGGTTCGGACGGTTAAATGCTTGAATTGTGGAACAGAACACGATCGAGACGAGAACGCCGCCAAGAATATAAACAAAGTCGGGATAGGGCATTGCCACGACTCCAAACGGACGCAGAGACAGAGTAAGACTACTTCGGTAGCGTCAGTCAGTGAAGTGTCAAGAATCACCGTCTCTTTAGAGCGGTGAGTATGTCAACTACAATCTGAGTATCAGGTTGTAGAATTCACCGAAAGCATTATTAACTCTGCAATGGCATTAGCTGAAACCTACGGATTGCGAGGCTATGATGCTGTGCAGCTAGCAACAGGCTGTGGCATAAATAACCTTTGCACAGCTAACAGTTTGCCTGCGATGACTTTTGTATCTGCTGACGGGGAGCTGAATGCAGCAACAAGTGAGGGTTTGATAGTTGAAAATCCCAACAACTACCCGTAAGGTCGCAAGCCCGTACAGTAAAAACAGCACAAATCTCGTTTGTAGCCGAGTATGGGGATGCTCCCATATCGATCGCACTTTCTCACCAACCACCCGAAAAAACCGTGACCAAAACAGAAATCTTAGCAGCACTCAAAAATCTGACAACAGAAGAACGGCTAGAAATCATCGAAACAGCTTCGCGGATGATGCGCGAAGAAATAGAAGAAAAAGCCCAGCGCAAAGCCGAGAGAAAGCGGAGACTCAGAGCCGCAGCAGAAGCAGCAGTCCAAGATTATATGCCGGGAGGTGCTTTACATGATTTGTGGTCGGCTGAGAGCGAACCCTATTTTGAATCCGAGGAAGAATACCTTAACGCAGGGATAAAAACTAATGCGTAGAGGTGAAATTTGGCTGGTTGCGCTTGAACCTACTGTGGGCGCCGAAATCGGCAAAACTCGTCCGGTAGTAATTGTCAGCGATGAAACGGTGGGAATTTTGCTGCTTGAAGTTATTGTTCCTATCACTGACTGGAAAGAGCGATACACCGAGAGAAATTGGATGGTTCGACTAGAACCCAGCGGCGAAAATGGCTTAGCGAAACTCTCCGCCGCCGATACTTTTCAAGTCCGTTCCGTCTCCCAACAAAGATTTGTCCGACAACTCGGAACCTTGTCCGAGACAATTATGGAAGAAATTGCAGAAGCACTGACAATTGTTCTGGATCTAGATTGAATAACTAGGCAACAGCGTACAAATAGTGTTATTTATAAATAGATTGTACGGCGCGGCGGCCTAAATGATTCCTATACAACTTACACTCAAAAATTTTCTCAGCTATCGAGATGCTGCTTTAGACTTTCGCGGCTTGCACACCGCTTGCATTTGCGGGCCTAACGGTGCTGGCAAATCCTCCCTCTTAGAAGCCATATCCTGGGCACTTTGGGGCTGTTGTCGCAGCGATACGGAAGACGATATCATCCATATCGGCGAAACAGATGTGCGCGTTGATTTCACTTTCTCCACCGGCGGCCAAATCTACCGGGTGATTCGCAACCGCCGACGCGGACAATCGGGAAGTTTGGAATTTCAAGTCAGCTTGAATTCTGCCGAGAGTGAGGAAAAACTTAATTTTCGCACGCTCACAGACAAAGGTCTGAGAACAACTCAGCAAAAAATCCTCGAACACATCAAACTAGATTACGATACTTTCATCAATTCGGCATATTTGCGGCAGGGGCGAGCTGATGAATTTATGCTCAAAAAGCCGATCGAACGCAAACAAGTTTTAGCCAACCTGCTCAAGCTCGACTCCTACGACACTTTATCCGACCAAGCCAAAGATACGTCCAAACAATTTAAAGCTCAAGTCGAAGTGCTCAAACAGAGTTTGCTAACCGTACAAGAGCAACTCCAACAAAAAGAGGCTCTCGCCTCCGAACAAACTCAATTGCAGCAAGCAACCGATTTGCTTCAGCAGCAGCAGCAAGCCGACACAAACGAGTTACAGCAACTGCAACTTCAGCACCACAACCGCCAAACTTGGCAAAAACTCCTCGCCGGCCACCAGCAACAGCACTACAATATCACTCAAGAATGCCGCCGCTTGCAGCAAGAACTCAGCGCAGCCAAACAGCAGCACAATGAGCTACAAGCCCTCCTAGGGCAAGAAAATGAAATAACAGCAGGCATCGCGTATTTCCACAGCTTGCAAGCGACAGAAGAAAGTCTGGCTGGCAAATTCAAGGCTAACCAACAAGCCCAAAATCAGCGCCAACAACTGCAAGAACAGCAGCGGCAAGAACTGAGCTTTTTGCAAAGCAAAATTCAGCAGTTGCAAGCTCAATTAGAGGTTTTAGAACAGGATGAAAAAGATGTTCTGGAAATTCTCAAACAGCAGCCGGAGGTTGACAAAGGACTCGCACAGTTGCAAGCAGTTCGATCGCGCCTCAACGAACTAGAGCAACTGCAACTGCAAGTTTCGCCGCTGCTACAACAGCAGCAGCAAAAGCAACAAAAGCTCGATCGCGCCCGCGCCGGTTTAACCGCCCGCTTAGACGAAATCAACCGACAGGTGCAAGTTCAGCAGCAGCAGCGACAGCCGCAATTACAGCAGGAAATCTCGGCCATCGCCAATCAAATTTTGCAGTTGGAAAACAAGCGAGTTTATCAGCAGCGAGTCCGCGAAAAAGGTCAAGAAAGGCACGACTTTCTAGGAAACCTGCAAGCCAAAAGCCGCGACTATCAAACCAGACTCGCCGAGATCGACCAAAAACTGCAACTGCTGCGGAAACATGAAGGAGAAAAAACCGCAGGCGAAGGTAAAGCCTCGAATTTTGCCGAAAACGAGCCATCGAATTCGCATTTAATGGTGCGAGATACAAATTTTGGCAATTGTCCTTTGTGCGATCGACCTTTAGACGAACACTACTGGAATTTGGTAGTTACAAAACACCACACCCAACAGCAGGAAATCTGGAACCAACTGTGGGTTGTTCGCGAACAGTTGGCCGTCTCTGAGCGCGAAATTCAAGTTCTCAGACATGAATACCGCGAACTAGAAGAGGAATTAGCGCCCTACCAAGAATTGCGGGAACGCCGCAGCCATTTACAAGCACAATTAGATAGCCTTAGCCAAGATGAAAATCGCCTGCAAAGTATGCGTCAAGACGCGGCAGAAATAGAGCGGTTGCTACGCACCGGCGAGTATGCAGCCGATGATTTGGGCGAACTCCAGCAAATCGAACAGCAACTGCAACAGCTCAATTACAGCGATCGCAGCCATTCCCTCGCGCGCAGCGATGAAAAGCGCTTGCGGTGGGCGGAAATTAAGCAAGCTCAAATCAAAGATGCTCAGCATAAACTGAATAAAATTAATGCCCGTCGCCCGGATTTGCAAACTCAATTAGCTACAGTACAGCAACAGTTAGAACAGCAAAAAAACAGCTCGGAAATACAGCAGCAAATTGTGTCTTTAGATAGATACATTGCGGAAATTGGCTATAATTTGGAACAGCACGAACACGTCCGCAGCGAAATGCGCCGATCGCAGTTTTGGATTGCCCGCGCCGAAAAATTGCGATCGGCAACTGTGCAGTACCCGCAAGTGCAGCAGCGGGTTAATGAAATAGCAAATTCCATCGCAGTGCGCGATCGAGATTTGCAAGCTGTCAGCGCTCAAACTTCCGCGATGAACCAGCAATTGCAAGAACATCCCGATCCCACAGCGCGCATAAGTGCGATCGAACAGCAAATCAGTCGCCGCCGCCAGCAGTTAGACCAACATTTGGGAAGTCTCGGACGCCTTCAGCAGCAGCAGCAAAATCTGGAAAATTTGCAAGTTCAGCTAGTAGCTCAAAAAGAGCAAATGCAAGTTGCCAAACGCCAACAGCGAGTTTATCAAGAGTTGGGTCAAGCTTTTGGTAAAAATGGCATTCAAGCTTTAATGATTGAAAATGTTTTGCCTCAACTCGAAGCTGAAACTAATCAAATATTGTCGAGATTGAGCGCCAATCAATTGCACGTTCAATTTATTACTCAGCGGGCTTCTGCTTCTAAAAAAGCCACTAAATTGATTGACACTTTAGACATTTTAATTGCTGATGCTCGCGGTACTCGCGCCTACGAAACTTACTCTGGCGGTGAAGCTTTTCGGATTAATTTTGCGATTCGGCTGGCGCTGGCGAGACTGCTGTCTCAGCGGGCGGGCACGGCTTTACAAATGTTGATTATTGATGAGGGATTTGGGACTCAGGATGCTGAAGGGTGCGATCGGCTGATTGCTGCAATTAATGCGATCGCCTCCGACTTCGCCTGCATCCTCACCGTTACCCATATGCCTCACCTGAAAGAAGCTTTTCAAGCCAGGATTGAAGTCAGCAAAACTGGTCAGGGTTCTTGCATTAGCTTGTCAATTTAAAAGGGTTGATGAACCGGATAAAAGGAGGATAAGAAAAAAAGTTAAAAATATCAGTATTTTCACCTTCTATTTTCTTTTGGCATTCGGTATTTTTACCTTCTGTTTTCGGGATAAGTGCCTAATGCCTTCGGTGATACTAATTTTCCAAAAGAAGGCAACTGTAGACCCATCATCCAAACCATGATGGAATCAGTCATTGCCAATCCAAAATCTAACATCTAAAATGGTATTAGTCGTCTCCATCGCCGACTTTTTTGGGCTGCTGACTTTGTTCACAAAGCTAAATTAAAAATAAGATTATAGAATAAGAATAGCTTAAGGTGTGTATAATTTTTTATTCTTCTGTCCGCTCCGCAGGAGCGTGAATATTGCTACAGATGACAACAGACTCTTTCAACCTGTCTCTCCTAGAGCGGGCGATCGCAGCGTCGAGCAACAGCATCCTCATCGCGGATGCTCGCAAGCCTGACATACCTATTATCTACTGCAATCCTGCTTTTGAGAAACTGACCGGTTACAGTGCCGAAGAAGTTATTGGACGCAACTGCCGGTTTTTGCAGGGCCCCGATACCGATCAGGCAGAATTAAATAAACTCCGCCGCAGCTTGGAAGCGGGAACGGAAATTCAGGTAGTTCTCAAAAATTATCGCAAAGACAAAACTCCTTTTTGGAACGAATTAATGGTTTCCCCCATCCTAGACAATGAGGGAAAATTAACTCATTTTATCGGAGTTCAGAATGATATTAGTAAAAGAGTAGCAGCCGAAACTGCCAGGGAAGAAAGCGAAGAAAGATTGCGCGTTATCGCCAGTACAACTCCCGTTCCCCTGTTAATTACGCGCCTAGAAGACAGCGTTATTTTATATGCAAACCCTGCTCTGGGTGAAACTTTAGGCTTGAGGAACGAAGCACTAATTTTTGGAAAAAAAATTGAAATCTATGCCAATATCAACGACCACATTCAATTGCTAGAATTAGTCAAACAAAATGGCTTTAGCGACCGCGAAGAAATCTGCCTCAAGAAAGCAAATGGCAGTTTTTTTTGGGTAAAAATGTCGATGCGAGCGATTAATTTTAATGGCGAAGCCGCAATTTTATCGGCATTTTACGATATTACCGATCGCGTAGAAGCAGAAACAGCACTACGGCAAAGCGAAGCGAGGTTTCAAAAACTAGCCGCCAACGTTCCGGGAATGATTTATCAATTTCAGTTAGCAGCAGACGGCACTGTGTCATTCCCCTACGTCAGTTCCGGCTGCCGCGAGCTCTGGGAATTAGAACCAGATGTACTCCAAAACTCAGCTATTCCCGCGATCGAAATGATTCATCCAGACGATGCGCCAAGCTTCCATGAATCTGTTGGTATCTCAGCTAAAACTTTAGAACCTTGGCGGTGGGAAGGCAGATTTGTTTTTCCGGGCGATCGGATTAAGTGGATTAGTGGGGCTTCCCGCCCTGAACAGGGCGAAAAAGATAACATTATTTGGGACGGCGTGTTGATTGATATTAGCGATCGCAAACTTGCAGAATCAGCACTGCGGCAAAGCGAAGCCAGATTCCAAAAAATGGCCGCCAATCTGCCGGGAATGATTTATCAATACTTGCGGCATCCAGACGGTTCCGATGAATTCATTTATCTCAGTTCAGGCTGTTGGGAACTCTACGAATTAGATCCAGAAAAAGTTCAAGAAAAGTCTGATTTAATGTGGTCAACGGTGCATCCAGAAGACCTAAAAAATCTGTTAGAATCTATCGCAATTTCCGGTGAAAATCTCAAACCTTGGATATATGAAGGACGGATCATAACCGGATCTGGAAAACTGAAATGGATTCGCGGCATCGCCCGCCCCGAAATGCAGCCTGGGGGCGATATACTGTGGGAGGGAGTGACAATCGACATCAGCGATCGCAAGCTAGCAGAAATCGCCCTCAGCGAGTCAAAAATCGCCCTGCAACAAGCCAATCAAGAACTTGAAAAGCGCGTCCTAGAACGCACGGAAGCCTTGGAAACATCCCAAAAAATGCTGTGGTTGGTAATCAATAACATCCCTCAGTTAATCGCCTGGAAAGATCGAGATTTAGTTTACTTGGGAGGCAACAAAAACTTTGCCAAAGTCGCAGGTTTCAATCACCCCAGTGAAATCGCCGGTCTCACCGACTTCGATATGCCCTGGAAGCCGGAAGAAACAGAATTTTTTCGAGCCTGCGACCGCCGGATTATGGCAACCAACACCCCAGAATATCACATCATAGAATCCAAAATGCAAGCCGACGGCACCCAGTGCTGTCTGGATACAAATAAAATACCTTTACACGACAATTCCGGCAATGTTGTCGGCATTTTGTCTACGTTTGAAGACATCACTGATAGGCTTTCCCTAACAGCTAAAGTCCGGGCCAGCGAGGAACTGTTTCGCACAATTTTTGAAGATGCACCCATCGCTATCTACTTAGCTAATTTAGATGATAACAAGTTAGTGAGAGTCAATAAAACTTACTGTGAAATGCTGGGATATACCGCAGCAGAATTGCTCGACAAAACATTTATTGAACTTGGGCATCCCGACGATTATCCCAAAAATGTCCAAGTTGCTGATTCTCTTGATCGGGGAGAAATTACTCACTATCAAATCGAACTCCGCCAGATTACCGCTACAGGTAAAATTGTTTGGGTAAACGTGACAGCTACTTTGATTCGAGACGGTGAAGGACAACCTATTTACAACTTAGGGATGATTGAAAATATAACTAATCGCAAAATTTCCGCCGCCGCACTCCAAGCTTCCGAATCTCAATTAAGAAAACAAGCTGCCCAATTGCAAGAAGCCTACGAAAAACTACAAAACGCTCAAATCCAATTAGTTCAATCCGAAAAAATGTCGAGTCTCGGTCAGATGGTGGCTGGTATTGCCCACGAAATCAACAATCCCGCCACTTTTATTAACGGCAATATTGCTCATACTTACAATTATTTTCACGATTTAATTGAACTGTTAAGTCTCTACCAGGAATGCTATCCGTCCCCAGTCCCTCAGATTGCGGAAAAAGTTAAGGACTTAGAGTTAGATTTTCTGAAGGAAGACTTGCCAAAAATGCTAAATTCCATGAGAGTAGGAGTAGAAAGAATTAGTAATATTGTGTTGTCGCTGCGGAACTTTTCGCGACTGGATGAATCGGAAATGAAGTTGGTAGACGTTCATGAAGGAATTGACAGTACACTGTTGATTTTGCAGCACAGATTTCATCAGGCAAGTATAAAAAGCGGGATTGAAATTATCAAAGAATACGGAAAAATATCCAAGATTTACTGTTGTGCTGGTCAGTTGAACCAGGTATTTCTAAATATTATCAGCAATGCGATCGACGCTCTAGAAAACCAACCGGAACCTCGGACGATCGTGATTCGCACCCTCATGAAAAAAGCTGGGTTGAAAAGCCACAGTAAAACCCAGCTCAGTGATTGCGATCGCATTGTAATTTGCATCGCCGACAGTGGCCCGGGAATGAGCGAAGAGGTTCGCAAGCGGCTATTTGACCCGTTCTTCACCACCAAGCCCGTAGGGGCTGGAACCGGCTTAGGATTATCCATCAGCCATCAGATTGTGGTAGAAAAACATAAGGGAAGCCTGCGGTGCATCTCAGCGCCCGGACAGGGAGCGGAATTCTGGATTGAAATCCCCTGCTGAGCGATCGTCCATTAATCAAAAAGTTTAAATATCTAACTTTTAAATCCCAATTGCCGTCGGTGCTTGAGTTATCAGGGTTTTGAATTAACCGCACTCAGAGGCCGGAACAAATCGCACTCAGCGGTGTGCTAATCTGCTGCCCTTATTCGCTAGGCAAATATGCTGAAAAAACTACCTTTATCCTGGTCTCGCTACATTCCAGCCGGGTTGACGCTGGCTTTGGGTGTCGGACTGTCGGTTTTGACATTCGCCTTGGTTTGGGACTGGGAAGACAAGCGCCGCGACTACGAAATGCACCGCCGCATTGACGATATTTCGATCGGCATCGAACGCCAGCTAAACTCCGACTTAGATACTGTTCTGGCCCTCAGCGACTACATGAAAGCCTTCAGCGCCGTCGAGCGTTCCTCTTTTGCCCGGTTTGTCGCCCGTCCCCTATCCGTCCACCCCAGCCTGCAACTCCTGGCTTGGGCCCCCCGCGTCCCCCAGGACGAGCGGCGCAACTACGAAACCAAAGCTAGAACCGAAACAGATCCCAGCTTCGAGATTACAGAGCGCGGGCCGCGAGGAGAACTCCGCAAGGCCCTCCAGCGTTCCGAATACTTCCCGGCTTTCTACGTCGAACCACCAGCCGGAAACGAGACAGTATTAGGCTTTGACCTCGCCTCCCACCCAGAAATCCGCGCCGCGCTCCATCGAGGGCGCGATACAGGAGAAATGATTGTCACCAACTACATCGGCTTAACTCAGGGCACTTCGCCGGAACAGGGTCTTTTGGCCATAGTTCCGATTTACGAAAACAGCAGTAACCCGACTACCCTGGAATCCCGTCGCCAACTGCTACAAGGATTTGTTCTGGGCGTATTTCGAGGCAAAGATATTTTCCAAACCTCTTTAAAAGGACGCAATACCGAATACCTCAATATTTATCTCGTTAGCGAGGCTCCAGACAAGCAAGAAGCAGCGCCACTGTTACCGCAAAGGGCAAACCCGGTTCTCAAAAATCTCCCTGCTGAGCGCCAAATTCAGCAATTTGCGGTGCAGTTCCAATCCGCGAGCCAACAAGTGCTTCCAGCATTAGCCCCTGCTGACCGATCCCTGATGCAAAACTGCCCGATTCTTGACAATCCAGGCCCGAACTATACAGCTTGCAGAAGGCGGCTGAAAATTAGTGGCCGCCAGTGGTCTATGTACGTGTCGGCAACACCGGAAATTCGCAGGCTTCGCAAGCACTGGCGCTCTTGGGGAACTCTGACGATGGGGATGCTCTGGACTCTGATTCCGGTGACATATATGCTGACATCTTTGAGTCGCACCGCCCAAATCGAAAAGCTAGCCGGAGAAAGAATTCGCCAAGCCGAACAGTTGCAGGCTGCTTACCTACAGTTGGAACTCGAACAAGCTAAATCCGAGCAACTGCTGCTGAACGTTTTGCCCGCAGCGATCGCCCTGCGTTTGAAGGACAATGAACACAATATCGCCGAAAGTTTTGCGGAAGTAACTGTGATGTTTGCCGACATTGTGGGGTTTACAGAGCTTTCGTCGAGAATTTCAGCGACGGCGGTGGTGGAAGTGCTCAACGATATTTTTTCGGCTTTTGACCACTTGGCCGATCGCCACGGTTTGGAGAAAATTAAAACTATTGGTGATGCTTACATGGTTGTCGGCGGTTTGCCTACGGCTAGAGAGGATCACGCGGAGGCGGTTGCGAACATGGCGATCGATATGTTGCACGAAATTAGGCTCCTCAGTTTAGAACATTCGGAACCTTTCAGCATTCGGATCGGGATTAGCAGT
Organism: Microcoleus sp. K1-B1; assembly: GCF_036704705.1. Classification (NCBI taxonomy): domain Bacteria; kingdom Bacillati; phylum Cyanobacteriota; class Cyanophyceae; order Oscillatoriales; family Microcoleaceae; genus Microcoleus; species Microcoleus sp. K1-B1. Next base: position 37,955 of record NZ_JAUBSH010000044.1, read on the forward strand.
GGCCCTGTCGTTGCCGGCGTCATCGGCTTAAAAAAGTTTATTTACGACCTCTGGGGCGACACAGTAAATATTGCTTCGCGCATGGAATCCCACGGGATTACCGGCTGCATTCAAGTCACCGCCGAAACCTACGAGATATTAAAAGATAAATATACTTTTCAGAAGCGCGGCGCTATTCAAGTTAAGGGCAAGGGATATATGGTTACTTATTTACTGACTGGGAAAAAAGATTATTGACAATCAAGCATCGAGGATACAAGCCCCCGGATTCATTCCGAAAGCAGACTCAGGACCCAGAAATAAAAAACCTGTATCCGATGAAACTTGCCCCCCAAATTTATCCGTGGGGTCAATGCTTCAATTCTAAAATCTAAAATCTAAAATCTAAAATCGATTAACTCAGCCCAAAAACGGATACAAGCCTCCGAGTCCGCGATCGACTAAGACTTTCAATCGCCAAGCTAAGATATGATAAGCTCAAGGCATTCTGTCACGCCTGCACCAAATGAGGAAAAACCATGACGACGCTCCTAATTCAAACCGAAAGCGTCCCACTGACGGTCAATTTCCCTGCGATCCAATCGATGACTGTTGAACAGTTCTATGAATTCTGTATAGTTAATCGCGATTTGAGAATTGAGCGTACTGCCAGTGGGGAAGTTATCATTATGTCACCAGCCTTTTCAGATACAGGGAACCGCAACATTAAAATTGCTCAGCAACTTGCGAACTGGGCAGAACAAGATGGCACAGGTGAAGCGTTTGACTCCAGTGCAGGCTTTACCTTGCCGAATGGAGCAACCAGATCCCCCGATGCCTCATGGATTAAACGAGAGCGCTGGAATGCCTTAACTGAAGAACAAAAAGCGTCATTCGCACCGATTTGTCCTGACTTTGTGATTGAATTGCGGTCTGCTAGTGACACTCTCAAGGGATTGCAAAACAAGATGCAAGAATATATTGAGAACGGTGTATCCCTCGGCTTTTTGATCGATCGCAAAAACAGAAAAGTCTACATCTACCGTCCCAATCGCGAACCTGAAATCTTGGATAATCCTGAAACAGTCAGCGCAGATCCAGAGTTACCGGGATTTGTCTTGCGGATGGCAAAAATCTGGTGATTTAGAGCGTTACACCATACTCAAAGACATCAATTCATCTGTCATTTCAAAATTCGCCGTCACACTTTGCACGTCATCTAAATCTTCCAGTGCATCCATTAACTTAAGGAGCGATCGAGCTTTTTCAGGAGTGTCTATTTCCACTGTATTGCTCGGAATCCAGCGATTTTCCGACTGCACAACAGCAAAAGTTTTTTTTTTCAAATGATACTCCCCGCTATTTTATAGACTGGGATTATTGGTTCATAGATACCTTGTTTTTTAGCTCGAATCACTAAATCAATTAACTGTTATCGTCCCAGAGTTTTACCCCATTCGCTTGAGCCAGTTTGAGTATTGGATTTGACATTTCCGGGCGTGAAGGCACCGAGTAGTTTGCGATCTAGCTTAGACTTCAGTTTGTGCTTCAGTGGCTTCCGATACCCCATCCTCGATCGAAGTTGGCTACGCTTGCTTTTGAGCTTGCTTTCTTTTGCTCAAAACAGCCCGTTGAATTGTCAGCAAAATTTTCCCCTCTTGTTCATTAATTTCACCGTCAGCCTCGATCATCTCAGTGCATCGCTTTAAAAGTGGTTCGGCAAAGTCGAGTTCGAGTTGTGCGAGTAAAATATCCAACTTGGGAGGCAATTTAGACTTATTTTTCACAGCTTCAATCTCAGCTAAAGACTTGGGATTTAAATTTGCCGCTTGTAATTGGGGTAATAACTCATCCCATCGGGTGAATTTTTGGGTGGTATAGACGACATACACCAAAATCCAATCCATCACCGTTTCTTGTGCGATCGCTGTCTCTAAATATTGCTCACTTTCCGCTTGCAATACCTCTTGTAAATCTTCGAGCTTGGTTTCGATTTTCGAGGAATCGATATCGGCTTCATAAAACCGACAAGCACCGTATCCCAGCGCGTAAATCATTGTCGCACTGGCGCTAGCATTAATTACCGCACCCGCCAAGGGAATATTGCTGACAAGCGTAACTCCAGCTTCGATCGCTAAATTGCTCCCCAAGGATAAACCGAAAATAGCGACAACTTCTTTTTGGCGATCGCTCGATTGCAAATCCTTTCCATAGGCGGCAGCTATTTGATAAACCAACTCGGCGGATAACACCGTCATTGCCGCTAAATCCATGCCAGCCAATGCCAAAGCTGCGCCCGGAACTAAACTGCTAACCAAGCCACTTCCTGCAGCTAGCAAGGCTTTTTCCACCATTAAGCGATGTGCGATTTCTTGAGGTTTCTCGTGAGGATATTGGCGCTGCAACTCTCGAACTTGCGCCTCGGCAGTCACAACATCAACTTTATTGATCGCATTAACTAACCAGTCGATTTTGAAATTTTCAGTCAGTTTTTTTAGGATAGGACTCTGAGAAATCGAACCGAGGGCTGAACCAAAAAAATTGGGAAATTGGAGTGCTGCACTTCCGGCATTCCCTACCGCATTCCCTACCGCACTCGCGGTATTAACAACAATCTCACCTCCAGCACTGCTTGCTGCATTCCCCACCGCACTAGCCGTATTAACAATCGCACTTCCGGCATTCCCTACCGCATTACCTACCGCACTCGCGGTATTAACAATCGCACTTCCGGCATTGCCTACCGCACTCGCGGTATTAACAACAATCGCACCTCCTGCACTGCCTGCTGCATTCCCCACCGCACTCGCGGTATTAACAATCGCACTTCCGGCATTGCCTACCGCACTCGCGGTATTAACAACAATCGCATCTCCAGCACTGCCTGCTGCATTGCCTACCGCACTCGCGGTATTAACAATTGCATTTCCGGCATTGCCTACCGCATTCCCTACCGCACTCGCCGTTGCAGAGACGGCTCCGAAAACGGAACCGAACCAATTGGATTTACCCCCTGATCCAGCCTGCACATTTGATTCGGATCGATCCTTGGTTTCTGATACTTCGGTTGCTGACAGAACTTCTTCTGAGTGGGTGCTGTCTCTTTTGCTTTCGTTGTTATCTAGCATGGCTTTACTGTGGGTTGAGTTTTTCAATGCAGCTTTTTCAGCAATGCGTTGGATTGACACTCCCCACTCGCCTACAGATGGGGATTCGTTTCCTGGTAATAGTGTAACGCGATGTCCCGCTAGCGAGTTTTCGTCTTTTTTTGCAGTGCCAGCAGCAGGACGCTCCCGATCCCTCATCTTTAAAGCATTAAACCATACTCACAGACATCAATTCATCTGTCATTTCAAAATTAGCTGTCACGCTTTGCACGTCATCCAAATCTTCCAGTGCGTCCATTAACTTAAGGAGCGATCGAGCTTTTTCAGGAGTGTCTATTTCCACTGTATTGCTGGGAATCCAGCGAGTTTCCGACTGCAAAACTGCAAAACTTTTTTGTTTCAAAACATCAGCCAGTTGTTCCAAATTAGCCACACTTGTAAATACCTCTGCACCTTCAGTATCCTCATCAATTAATATCAAATCATAAGATTCCGCAGCCGCCTCTAGCGACGCTTCAAACAATTGTTCCTCATCAATCGGCCCGCGTACCGTACAAACTCCTTTGTTGTCAAACATCCAGCCCACACAACCAGTTTCGCCCAGGTTGCCGCCATTTTTAGTAAAAGCTTCTCGCAAGTCAGCCGCTGTGCGGTTGCGGTTGTCTGTCAGCGCTTCAATCAGAATAGCAACCCCGCCAACGCCGTAACCTTCGTAGCGAATAGCTTCTAAATCCGAACTCCCCCCCGCCAAGCCAGCACCTTTGGCGATCGCCCTTTCTATGTTTTCATTAGGAATACTCGCCGCCTTAGCTTTTTCAATAGCCGTCCGCAGTTGAAAATTGCCAGCGGGATCGGGAACTCCGCTGCGGGCCGCGACAATAATTTCGCGAGATATCCTAGCAAAAACCTTGCCTTTAACGGCATCAACTCTAGCTTTTTGGCGTTTAATATTCGCCCACTTACTGTGTCCTGCCATACCTATTTAAGATTTTCGATTTAAAATGTGCGATCGAGATTAAACAATAACACCCAGATTCTGACAAATCAGATTAACGTAAGGTGCACCTCGGCGCACGTTACACACATAGCATAGAATGGGATTTTTCGCACCAATTTCAACTTTAATTAAACCGGATAACGGCTTCAGAGTCAGTCAGGTGAGAAGTATCGCCATTAAGTGCGATCGACCATTCTCCCTCACCCCGCACCACTTTCACCAAACAGCACAAAGAAGCGTTAATTTCCGTTTCAGCACCGCCAGCCAGCCCGATCGCAGTTCCTAAAACCGACGCACCGTGACCTACTAATAACATATCTTCGGGAAACTCTGCCGCGAGGCGTTTAGCAGTTTCCCCCGCCCTTTTGAAACAAGCTTCCACGGTTTCGGGATAATTAGCAATACCGCCTTTGTAGGAAGCATCAATCCTGGGAAAACGCTTGCACAAAGCTTCGACGGACTCAGTTTCCGGCATTTCTGTCATCCATTCAGGATTTAGCCATTCGCACAGTCCCCACTCTAGTTTAATTGACAAATCGAGAGCTTCTGCCGCGTGATTTGCTGTTTGGACAGTTCGCAGAAAAGGGGAAGCAAAAATATGAGAAATTCCTTCACCTTTGAGGCGATTTGCGAGTTGTTTAGCTTGAACGTGACCGTCTTCGGAAAGGTGGGGATCGTAGCGGTGTTCTGCGGTGAGAAACCAGTCGGGGTTAACGAAGTCGATGCGGTTTCCGTGTCGTGCGATCCAGACTGTTTGTGGCATGAGTTGGTTTGAGTTTTGCTTCTAGGTGTAATATTATATCAAAGATGCTGATTTAGGATCTTTATGAAATTCGAGTGGGATGAAAACAAGGCTGCGGTAAATTTGTCCAAGCATGGGATCTCATTTGAGGAAGCCAGAACGGTTTTTGACGAGCCCCTCTACGTCGATTTCTACGATGATCCGGAACACTCTGATGAAGAAGAGCGCTATACTATTGTTGGAGAATCCCAGCAAGGTAATTTATTGATAGTGTCGTATACAGAAAGAGCAGATTTTATTCGCGTTTGATTAGCGCCCGAAAAGTAACACGAGTGGAGCGAGAAGTTTATGATGAAGGATGAAACAGAGATGGACGATGAGCTGCGGTCGGAATATGATTTTAGGAAGTTGCCTGTAAGAAGGGTAGGATCTGGACGAAAGACCTTTGGTGGTGTAAATATTCGTTTAAAACCGGATGTTGCAGAGATGTTTCCAGATTCTGAAGCAGTGAATGAAGCTCTGCGGTTTTTGATTAGAATTACTGGAGAAATTGACACAGCAAATGAGTCTCAAACCCTCATTGAAGAACAAACGATCGCCCAGAGTCTCGCAGCCTTACAAGATTACCAGACAAACAAGACGGGCATTGGGCACGATCTGGTTAAGCAATGGGCAGATAGTCTAGGAACCGATCGCGAATTGCCATGCCCTCAGTAATTTGGACGCAGATATAGCAGCACTTTATTATCAAAATTATGCAAATTACTGATAGCGATCGCGCTACCATTCGCTCAGTCGTAGAACAGCAACTACAAGCCTTTCAAAAAGACGATGCTGCTGGGGCTTTTGCCTTCGCCAGTCCCGGAATTCAGCAGCAGTTTCGCACAGCCGAAAACTTTATGCACATGGTAAAAATTGCCTATGAAGCTGTCTACCGTCCGCGATCGGTATTATTTGAAAACCTCGCCACCGTAGAAGGAATTCCCGCTCAGCCAGTGCTGTTGCTGGACTCGGAAGGCATCCCAATCCGAGCCATTTATCTCATGGAAAAACAGTTTGATAATAGTTGGCGAATCAATGGCTGTTATTTGGTTTCCATAACAGCCTAATAAGTTATGCCTACTTTTAGGCTGAGTTTTTTTTGCTAACTCGCAGCATCTTATTCCCGCCTTTTTGAAACTCATAAGGAGTCTCTTGAATTTCTACACTAAAACTTCTCTTTTTCAAGTCTGTGAGAATCGGATTTAAGTGATCGGATTCCTCCCCGCTAAAACTCTGCAATAGAGGGAAGACTCGGACTTCCTTCGCAACCCGACACATTTCTGTAATTGCTGACCGATGAAATTCTTCCGAAAGCAGGTGAGAATAAGCAAATAAGAAATGGCTGCACAAAGCTAAATCGAATTGACCGTTCTCGAAAGGCAAAACAGGGAGTTCAGCATTCAGGTAGCGGCCTTGCTGCAAGCCTGATGGAAAATCTTCTAAAAATTCCTGCATCGCCTTCATTCGCACTTCGCCTAGCTGGTACGGCGATTCAAAATTATTCCACAGGTAGCCGTCTAAATTGGCTTTAACACCGTCAATCACAGTTTGATATGTTTCTTTGATGCGATCGCCAATTTCCACCGCAGTAAACTGATAAACTGGATCGCAAGAAATTACCTTTTTACCTTGGCGAGTCATTTCGGCATTGAAACTCGCCGGGCCGCCTGCACAATCAAGGATTGCTAGCTTGAGGTCACTTGAGGTCAAGCTAAACATTCCTATGTATTCATCCAAGCAGCGTCCCCAGGGAATTACTTTATCCAATTTTAGTGACACTTGTCTTTGTCCTGCAGAGAGAATTATTTAATATTTTACCTCAAATCAGGGCGGTTTTTTCCTATCCCCTTTCTGTGGCGGGTTGATTTGTATCGCGAGTTATGTATGAAAAATTTTGCTCAAACGAGATCCTAATCCTGAAAACAGTTGGCGGGCTTTACACTTTCTTTACAAACAAGGGGCAAAATAGTTAAGTGCGATCGCACAATTTTTATGCTTGCACCTGTGGATTTTGCAGCAAAGCGAGGCTACACTGGACAGCAGGGAAAATAAACTAAAATCCACTAGCTAAATTGCTCTTGTTCAATGGCAGGCTGCAACCAGGGAAGAAAGATGAAACATACCATTCAAACCGCTACAAGTCTGAGTTTGTCAGCACTCCTGATGCTATTGAGTTCGCTCCCCAGTAGAGCTCAGTTGCCTGCCATCAGAAATCCTGCGCCCGCTAGGAACCCAAGCCAACCGAGAGTACCGCCCCCACCTCCGGGTTCGAGTTTGCCGCCGATCGGCAATTCTGGTGCGCTGACACCAGAAGCAGCTTATACTTTAGGCCCGGGCGATCGCATTGCTTTAGATATCTTCGGCGTCCCTGAATTCAGCAGAGAATATCAAGTGTTAGTTGACGGGACGCTCAATTTACCAATCATTCGCAGCGTCTCAATTCAAGGGTTGACGCTGCAACAAGCCGCTAATGTGATTACCCAGCGATACGAACCCTTCATCAATGTTCCCGTTGTTACCGTGACTGTGATCGTCGCTCGCCCCCTAAATATAGGTCTGGCGGGTGAAGTTACTCGTCCGGGTTCCTACAAGATTAATCCCACTAGAGAAGGAGGAGGAGTAAAATTCCCAACTTTGATGGAAATGCTGCAACTTGCACAAGGGGTGACATCAGCAGGAGATATGCGAAATGTTCAAATTCGCCGTCCCCGCAGAGGCGGGCCGGAGCAAGTTACTACTGTTGATTTGCAGGATTTTTTAGAGACAGGAAATTTGCGTCAAGATGTCACCATTCGAGATGGAGATACAATTTTTGTACCGACAGCAAGGGCCCTGAATACTCAAGAAGTTCGTCAAAGAGCTAGTGCTAATTTTTCCGCTGATATTACTAAACCAATTGGCGTGGTAATTGTCGGGGAAGTAAACCGGCCGGGGCCTTATACTGTATTTGCTTCGGATGTGCGATCGAGCAACCAACAAACTGAATTGAGTTTTGTATCTATCGACCAACAGCAAGGAGCAGTTGTGGGCTTACCAACAATAACTAGAGCACTGAAGATTGCTGGTGGTATCACTACAGAAGCTGACATTCGCCGCGTCCAAATCCGCCGCCGAGTCAGAGGTGGCAATGAACAAACTATCATGGTAAATCTGTGGGATTTGCTGCAAAAAGGTGACGCAACTCAAGATATTTTGCTGCAAGAAGGAGATAGCGTAATTATCCCGACAGCAGCTACTGTAGACTTAGCTGAAGTTTCTCAAGTCGCAAATAGCAGTTTTTCTCCGAACGCGATTAGCATCAATATTGTAGGAGAAGTAATTAGGCCTGGGGCTTTGCAGGTGCGGCCTAGTACATCCCTGCACCAAGCTTTGCTCACCGCAGGCAGTTTCAATCAATTGCGGGCTAAAAAAGACAAGGTAGAACTATTGCGATTGAACCCCAACGGTACTGTTTCTCGCCGCACGATCGAGGTGGATTTTGCTCAAGGGTTGAATCCTAATAATAACCCCACTCTCCGCAACGACGATGTGATTCTGGTAGCGCGATCGGGCTATGCTAGGGTAGGAGACAATATCAACAGTTTCTTGCAGCCAATAACAGGAGTAGCAACTGCGGTTAACACTGTTGGTGGCATTTTTACGGGGTTTCAAGCAACTATCAACGCTTTTGAAAACTTATTTTTGGGAGGAGATTTCCAACGGCGAAATCAGATTAGACAGCTTCGCGAACAACGTCAAGACAGACAAGAGCAACGTGAAGACAGACTGCTAGAGAGAGAGATACAACGTGAAGAAAGACAGCGGCAAGCTGAAGACAGACTGCTGCAACTTGAAGACCGAAGACTGCAGCTTGAAGACAGACAGCGGCAAATAGATCTTGAGAATCGGCAAATTCAGATCCAGGAGCAGCAAATTCAGCTCGATAATCAGCAGCAGCAAATGCAGCCACAGCAAATTCAGCCAACTACTCCTTGATAAGACTCGGGCGTTGAAAGTTAGCCACCCTCTTTATGAATCGGCGGTTGAAACCGCTGCATACAGTCAAACGAAGTCCACGCGGACTAAGAAATAAAGGGGGTATTAAACCCGGATTTGCTATTATATCGCACATCCAAAATATACGGCAAACATCCTAAAACTTATTAAGCTGTAAGCAACTAAACTATATGTCAATTGAAGTAGTTCCAATCACTTCAGAGCAATTAAATCAGATACTTCAAAAGGAAGAAAGTCATTTTCTCGACTTCAAGGCGATAGAGGTAAAACCAGCAAAATTATCTAACTTTATTTCTGGATTTGCCAATGCGGACGGTGGAGAGCTTTACATAGGAATTGATGAGAAGATTGTAGGCAATACAAAAACAAGATATTGGAGAGGTTTTGCCGATCAAGAATCCGCAAATGGGCATTTACAAATTTTTGAGAAACTTTTCCCACTTGGGGATGGTTATTCATATACCTTTCTTAGCTCTGAATGCCATCCGGGTCTAGTTTTGCAAGTGACTATTCTTAAATCACGAGGAGTAGTGGTAGCTTCGGACGGTATTCCACATTTAAGACGTTCCGCACGAACTTCGTCTATTACAGATCCAGCAGATTTAGAAAGATTAAAACTCGACAAAGGTATAGAATCATTTGAAAGAAAAACTATTGATGTAGAGCTTGAAGTAATCACAGATTCCGAAGTCATGAGAGAGTTTATTAACGCTGTAGTTCCAACTACCAAAGCTGAGTTATGGCTGAAAAAGCAACAATTAATTCAAAGAGAAAAACCAATAATTGCCGGAATTTTATTATTTGCCGATGAACCTCAAGCTGTTTTTCCCAAGTATTGTGGCGTTAAAATTTATAGATATAAAACAAAAGACTCAGAAGGAACAAGAGACACTCTTGATTTTTCCCCAATAACCATCGAAGGTTGTTTGTATAAGCAAGTTCAGAAAGCTGTAACTACAACAATAGAAATTATTGAAAAAATACCTAAAATTGGGAATCAAGGATTAGAAAATATCCAATATCCCGAAGAAACTATTCATGAAATTGTCACAAATGCTTTACTGCATAGAGATTACAGTATAGCTTGTGATACTCACATCCGTATTTTCGACAATAGAATTGAGATTGAAAATCCAGGAAAATTGCCAGGTCACGTTACAGTCAAAAATATTCTGAAAGAACAATATGCAAGGAATGGAGCTATTGTTCGTATAATCAACAAATTTCCCAATCCACCTAATAAAGATGTAGGAGAAGGTCTCAATACTGCTTTTCAGGCAATGGCTAAGTTAAGACTACAACCCCCTGACATAAAAGAGACTGAGAATTCTGTAATTGTATACATTAAACACGAACCTCTTGCTTCAATAGAAGCACAAATAATGTCGTATTTAGAGAAGCACAAAGAAATAACCAATAAAATTGCTAGAAAAGAAACTGGAATTCGTTCAGAAGCAACTATCAAGCAGGCCTTTTACAGATTAAGAGATAACGGACTTATTGAAGCTGTTCCTAAAAGAGCAAAAAGCAATGCAGCTTGGCGTAGAGTTGGAACTATTGATGAAGATTCAGAAAATGCGATCTCAAGTTATGAAATGTATTCGGAGTATGAGCGATTAGTCATGGATTACCTTGAAGAACACGAAAAAATTACTAATCGCATTGGTCGAAAACACGTTGGAATTGATTCAGGTGAAGTTATGAAAAATATTTTTAATCGATTGCGAAAAAAGGAGCTTATAGAAATTGTGCCAGGTACATCGCGTATTACGGCTGCATGGCGAAAAGTTAAATCTCGCCCAACTTAGGGTTTTGAGTTCAACTTGAGTGAGGTTTTGACCAGAGAGATGGAGAGTTGGGTTTTGGGAAGTGCGATCGCGACGGTGAGGTGAAGGGGAAGGGCTAAAACCTTAGCAAGGATGGACTTGAACCATGAAACTCTTGCAAAAATCTATCGGATGGTTTCCCCTGAAAATTCAAAACTAAACCTGCTGTGGGAGTTTCCCTCCACAGTATTCAAAATTCCAAGTTGATAATTAATCACGACTTACGCATTATGATGGTGTAGCAAGAGTTTGAGATTGCTTCACTGAGTTCGCTGGGCGACAGAAATACGTTACTTTTGCGTAAGTCCTGTAATCCTAACAATTCGAGCCTTGAAAGGTATAAGTTGCTACATCAATAAAGGTAAAGGTTCGATTGACATGGTTCTCCTTTGTCCATGTCCCAAACTACATCAATCATGAGAATTTTTTTGTATTCGGGAAAATTAATCAACCTTTTGCCTGCAACAACTGCGGCTGCAAAACCTGATTTAATTTGCCGCTGCGAAACCCCTCCAAATCCAAAGTCGCGTACACAAAACCAAACTCCTGAAACACCGCCACCAATGCAGGCAAATCCGTATTTAGCACAAACTCCTGAATCTCCTCTGCCGGTAACTCAATGCGCGCCGTGTCTCCATCCGATCGCACTCGCAAATTTTTCAGTCCCAACTGCCGCAAATAGCGTTCAGCGCGCCCCACTCTTTGCAACTTTCCAACGGTGATTTCTTCGCCGTAAGGAAAGCGCGAACTCAAACAAGGTTGAGCCGGTTTGTCCCACCAAGGCAAAGCCAATTCTTTGGCCAACTGCCGCACTTCCAATTTAGTCATGCCTACTTCTGCTAAAGGCGATCGCGCGCCGCGTTCCTTCGCAGCCTGAATTCCGGGACGGTAATCCTTTAAATCATCAGCATTAACCCCATCCACCACATAAGGATAACCCTTTGCTAGTGCTAGGGGTTTCAAAGTATCGTGCAGTTCGCTTTTGCAGAAATAGCAGCGGTTAACCGGGTTAGAAGTGTAATTGGGATTTGCCATTTCCTGAGTTTCTACTTCCTCGTGGGCAATCCCAATTTCTGCTGCTTGAATCCGCGCATCTTCTAAATCTTCTGGCAGTAAAGACGGGGAAACAGCCGTCACTGCCAAAGCGCGATCGCCCAATACATCAAAAGCGATTTTTGCTACCAAAGTGCTGTCAATTCCGCCGGAGTAGGCAATCAAAGCCCGTTCCATTTGTGCGAAAATATTTTTTAATCCTTCGAGTTTTTCTATTAACATAATTTAACCTTGTTTTACCAACATATAAGTAAGAAAGTAAACTAACGAAAGAAGGATGAAGAAAGCATATTTCGATCTGGTTCCCTTTTTCCCTCGAACCTCTTCTTTCTTCCGACTTCCATCGGAATTCTAATGCTATTCGGGAGCGATACCGAGGGCTGCCAATCGAGCCAAAAGCTCTTGATTGCGCTGTCTTTCCTGTTCCAGCAGCGTCTCTGCTAACTCTTTGTCTTGCTGTTGGCGATCGGCTCGCTGGCGTTCATTTTCTGCCCTTTCTTCCGGCCACAAAAGCAGTTCTCCGCCCGCCGTCCACCAGCGCAGCCAATATCCTGTTCTACCTTCGCGAGTTCCCTGCCACACTCCCAAAAATAGATTTAATCCAGGTATTAAATAACGACCGTTTTCATCAGGATTTTGACTGTCATAACGCTCGGATTCTAGGGCATAAACTTCTATTCTGCCTGTATGCGGTCGAAAAATGACATAGCGAGGAACTTTGATTACTTGTTCGTAAAAAAAACACTTACCGATTTCTTCTGTGTGTTCGACAGAGTATTCATCGCCGTAACTAGCTGATAGAAATTCTATCACTACAAAAGGCACTGTTCCTTCGGTATGAGGCGTGTAACTACGGCGGGGATAGTTGTGAGGCCAAGGTTGCACTGGCTGCACGTAAATCCCGTCTGGGGCTTTGCAAATAGTGCGATCGTCCACAGCAGCGCACAAAGCAAAATTAGAAACTATTAGTGCGTCTTGCATTAGTTCCGGGGAATCCACTACAGACTGGCGCAAACCGTTAGCTAGCAAGGGATGGTCTATATCGTCTACAGGGTCGTCTGGTAGGATGAAATCATCGGGTAGCAGTGGCCAAGTAATCTTGAGCTGCGATATCGGTTTGTGAATTATAGTAGTCATAAGTCACCTTATTTTACCAATAAAAGTTTGAGTTTTAGTCGAGATTGGCGATCGATAACCTTGTCTATATCTTAGCGCGCTAAGTCGATAATAAAATTGGTTTGTAGGGAGGACTTTAGTCCTCACTACAAACAATTACCCTGAAAGTGGGGAATGGGCGCTTTAAAATTCCCTACGGGAAAATATGGCGATCGCAATTGACAACAGCAGCACCACATACAGCAAACCGTAGCCAGCATCTGTAATCAAACCTGCCAAGTAAGGAACTTGTCCGTAAACAGCATCGTTTCTCAAATTAAATCTGGCTAAATCCGGCAAAACCAGATAAAGTCCCATCATCAATTGTTCAAGGCCAGGATTTTTAGTTAACTTACCCAAAGCCACTAAATCCCGCGTCGAATGTCCCATTAAATAAACGCCAAATGTCAGTAAAGTTGCCAGCAGCGAACTGCTAAAAACCCCAAATAAAATCCCGACACCAGCCATCAGACACAGCTCAAACCATATAAACAGCGAAGCGATTAAAATGCTTTCCAAAGGGAAAGGAATGCGGCTCAAACTCAGAATAGCTAGATAGATAACAGTCATTGCCGCTACAAGCACCCCCAGTACCGCCGACAGCCCTAAGTGCTTGCCCACAATTAACTCAGCCCGACTTATCGGCTTGGCAACTAACAGGTAAACAGTGCGCTTTTCTATTTCTTTGTTGACCAGTCCGGTAGCCACAAAGACTGTGGCAATTAGACCGAGGAGGCTCATAGCAGCCAAACCGACATCTAAAATAATTTTCTTTTCGGTTGTCGCCGCCAATTCCGGTATCAACCGGACCGAGGCGCCCATCAACAGAGCAAAAATAATAATTAAGTAAAGGATGCGATCGCGAATTACTTCCCAAAATACATTGGTCGCGACTGTCAAGATTCTTCTCAAATTCATCTAGTTATTAACCCGCTGAAAACTTTCGCCATACTTTAGTGTAAGGAAGAGGGAAGAAGGAAGAAGGAAGAAGGAAGAGGGAAGAAGGAAGAGGGAAGAAGAAAGAGGATTTTTTCCATCTCAGACTCTCAGACTCTCCCACTTTCAGACTCTCCCACTTTCCCGCTATACCCATCGCAATTAGTTAACACAGACAGAATCAAACTTGACTGTCCCTCGCCGTTCCATCTTTTTTCTGTCCGGGTTGAGAGCGTTTGATGGCATCGCAGGTTACAGTCGCCCTATTGGCTATCTCGAACACCTCGCAAGATTTGGTAAACGAATATATTTCCGGTCTAAAAACCAATCCCAGCCAAGTTGCCTGCATCTCTAACTGATAGCGAGACTCTCCTTGGACGATCGAAGTTTTGACATCCCACCTCGCATCTTCTGCGACTACCCCAGTTGTTTTTAACGCTTGATTTCGCAGAAAAAATCGCTCGTTGTCAATATCTATTAACATTTGCTCTACTTGCGCCCACGGTTTTGTGCGGGCTTCATTTCGCAGGTATCCCTCCATTGCATTGAGGATGACAACTCCTCGGGAGCGATTAATAGTTGGCCGTTGAAATGTCACCACATAATCGCTTTGCCTTAAATCCTGAGATAAAACACTCGGATACTGTTGTATCCAACCTTGAATTAAAAAGTGAAAAGCAAACCAACAGGAAAACAGCAGGTGAACTAGAGTAATCATCAAAAACTGAGGGCGCACCAACGACCTGATACCTTCCCGTTTTGACTCGCTATTCCAAATCTCTATTGTCGCCAGAACTACTACTGCTATAAGTGGGCCGGATATCCATGCTATTTCCTTCCTATCCGACGGCAATCTTATCAGTAACCACAAGCCAATTAAGATGCTTGTCACCCACGGACTCAGACTTACTCCTTTAATGACAAAAGGTTGCTGGCTTGTCAGCAAACCCATTGAAAGTGTAAATAATAACCAGCTCATATCAAAAAGCAGAGTTCTCGTCCGCCAGTCAGTGACTGCCGCCACTGTCAGCAAAGCTAAAAATATGCTGAGCAGTAAAGGAGTCTTCCAGTGAACAACTTTAGGCGGAATCATCGCCTTTTGGATTTTTTTATTGGTTTCCCAAATGTTGTTCGTCAGCTTAGTGAGTTGCTGAGTGACATCAAAAAATTGCTTCATCATAAATTTCAATAGACGCTTTGCAAAAACAACACGGTTAAAATAACGAGATTGCTAACAGTGTGGGCGATTAAAATTCCCCCAAACTGGGTAGTTACTTGAAAAGTTTTTTTGGGAGGACGGCGGGTGAGGGTTGGTGGTCCTAAAAACTGAGGTTTGGCAGCTTTTTTATTGCCGGAAACCATGTTGTCTATGAATTCTAATCCCTGCCATTTAGCTACAAACGTTACTGCTAATACTGAGAGTGCTATCATAGTTATTGGAGCGTAAACATTATCCCCACGTCCTAATAAAATATAACCGATAAGCTGTTCCCGCAATTCTTTGGTAAGAACGCTTTCAATGCCGAAGAAAACTAACCAGCCTACGCAAGTGCAAGATAAATTGAGGATGGCTGTATATTCAATGCTGGTTTTGGGGCCGAGTTTAAGTAGTTTTTGCAAAAACCACGATTCGATCGCGATCGCCAAAAACATAATTAAAATTTGCACCAAAACAGTCCGAAATGGGAAAACACTCGCAATCATAAGCCTTTAGGTATATCAGTCCGTGTTAAATTTTAATTGTACAGCACAAACGGAATAATCTTAACCGGAGGTTTGAGCACCTGATTGCGTTAGATCGCTGCTTAAAAGATTGGGGGTTATAAGTTATCGTATAATCTGTTGAGATCCGCCAAAAGAATGGAAAAATTAAACATTCAAGGCGCGCGATCGAATACCCACCCCGCTACAGACTCAAACAACTGCTGATTATGGTAAGGAATGGCATTGGTATTCGGACAGCCTCATCCCGCTCGGAACGCGCCGCGGGTCAGATTCACGTCTACGACGGCGCTGGTAAAGGCAAGTCTCAGGCAGCTTTGGGAGTAGTGTTGCGGTCGATCGGGCTGGGTATCAATTCTGACTCGCCCACACGAGTCTTGTTGCTGCGCTTTCTCAAAGGCCCCGGCCGCTCCTACGACGAAGACGGAGCAATAGAAGCCTTGCAACGGGCATTTCCGCACTTGATCGACCAAGTGCGAACCGGCAGAGCCGAATATTTTGGGGCCGAAGCAATCACCCGCTTCGATCGCGCAGAAGCTCAGCGAGGCTGGGATATCGCCAAAGGAGCGATCGCCAGCGAGCTCTATTCCGTCGTGGTACTAGACGAACTAAACCCCGTATTGGACTTGGGTTTGCTGCCAGTTGACGAAGTAGTCCAAACCCTCAAAAACAAACCAGAATATTTAGAAGTCATCGCCACAGGCCGAGCGGCCCCCGAAGCTTTGCTGGAGATTGCCGACTTACACTCAGAAATGAAGCCCCACTATCACCCAGCAGCCGCAGAGCATCATATTTCCGGTATCGAAATATACACTGGAGCGGGCAAAGGCAAGTCTACGAGCGCTTTGGGCAAAGCTTTGCAGGCAATAGGTAGGGGTATCAGTCAAGACCAATCTCACCGGGTGTTAATTGTGCAATGGCTCAAAGGTGGCAGCGGTTATACAGAAGATGCGGCGATCGCAGCTTTGCGGCAAAGCTACCCACAGCTAGTAGATCACCAGCGGTGCGGCCGAGATGCTATAGTTTGGCGGGGGCAACAGCAAGAGCTAGACTGCATAGAAGCAGAACGCGGCTGGGAAATCGCCAAATGTGCGATCGCCAGCGGCTGGTATAAAACGATTATTCTCGACGAACTCAATCCCACAGTAGACTTAGAACTGCTGCCGGTAGAGCCGATCGTCGAAGCCCTGCTACGCAAGCCGCGGGATACAGAAATTATTATCACCGGGCGCTGCCACAAACCCCACGCTTACTTTGACTTGGCAAGCGTACACTCCGAGGTATACTGTCACAAACACTACGGCGATCGGGGCGTAGAACTAAAGCGGGGCGTAGACTTTTAAAGCCCGGAGCGGTACTCGGTTCAATCCGGGTCAGAATTATTAAATGACGGCCCTGCCTGGAAAACCGGAAATTGCCACAAAGCCTTGTTACCAAGTAACAAATCTCCCAATTTCCCTTGTCTTCGGGATCACCCAGATCAGCCTTTTTTAATCTTTAATTTCCTCCCCCGGACGCGATCCCCGACCGCCAATCCAGAATGGAACATTAAGAATATGAGCCGCGTCTTGTAGAGCGTGAGCACCTGAGACAGTGCACCAGGATTATTAAAGGGTGAAGACATTGAATATAAAAGCTTACAAGCAAAAAATCCGCGAGGGAGAAAGTCTAGACAGGGTTAACGCCAGTAGGCTAGACTTGCGGCTGGCAAACAGGTTAAACTACAGCGGAATCCAAACATTCGGTGTTCTAGGCAGTGTCTGTAGTCGCACCAGCGATGACCAACAAGTAGAGGAGTGAAGCTTTATGACAACGTTAACTGACAATTCCGATCAAACTAATTTAAACACTCCGGGACTGGGCCCGGATACAATCTTCGCTGGAGCTGGGGCGGATTTAATTACAACTTCTACCCTCGGCGGCAGTTTAATATTTGGCCAAGGCGATAACGATACTCTGACTTCCGTCGGCCCCAACGATACTCTGTACGGCGGCGAGGACGAAGATTCCTTAGTAGCCCAGCGCGAGCGGGCTTTGATGTTTGGCGATGCAGGCA
The DNA here is from genome assembly GCF_036704705.1 of Microcoleus sp. K1-B1. Classification (NCBI taxonomy): domain Bacteria; kingdom Bacillati; phylum Cyanobacteriota; class Cyanophyceae; order Oscillatoriales; family Microcoleaceae; genus Microcoleus; species Microcoleus sp. K1-B1. The sequence continues at coordinate 55,566 of NZ_JAUBSH010000044.1, forward strand.
GTGACACCGTAATCGCTCAAAGCCGGAATACGACCCTGTACGGCGGTGCCGGAGAAGACTTGCTCCAAGGTACAGTAGATGGCAACCTCATGTTTGGTAATGAGGGCACCGATACGATGCTCGGAGGCGGCCTCGGAAGAGACTCGCTCTACGGCGGCAAGGACAATGACTCCCTCGGCTTCTTCATCGCCGGCGGCGGCAACAACCTCGGTCTTCCCGTCGGCGCAAGCGCCGGTGGCAATGCAGGTAGCAACTTCTTGCGGGGCGACTTGGGCGACGACTACGTTGTAGGTATCAATCAAAAAGATACTCTGTTCGGCGGTAAAGAAAAGGACACCCTAATAGGTGTGGCCAGCAGCAGCTACCTGTCCGGCGATCTAGACGACGACATCTTATTCATTACCAACACTACCCAAACCGTCTCATTTTTTGGCTCCTCGGTCAACATCGCTGTCGGCGTTGAGAGAACCACCTTGCTTGGCGGTGCGGGGAACGATATTCTATCTGGGGGTTACGGCGGCGATGCTAACAGCGGCAAAAACTTCTTAGACGGCGGTGACGACAACGACACCATAACTGTTTATGCCTCTCAGGATACCGCTCTTGGAGGTGCCGGCAATGACTTCATTACATCGTCTACGGCTACGATACCCGGAGTGTTGAGTTCAGGCGGTAAGAGCTTACTCGACGGCGGCACTGGCAATGACACGATCGTTGCAGCTTTTGTGACTGATACAATGATCGGCGGCGAAGGCAACGACAGCCTGAGCGGTACCTTTACTAACGCAGCCGGTGGAGATGGCAACGATACTATCGATGCTACCAGGGCCATTTTTGCTGGTACTGGTACTGCTTTGATTACTCTCGAAGGAGCGCTGGGCAACGATCTGTTAATTGGCTACACCACTCCTACTACTGGCAGCAACTTCACCGTCACCAACCTCATGAATGGTGGCGAGGGAAGTGACACCATCATCTTTGGCACCGCGCGCGATCGCGTGATTGGCAACGTTGCGGGTAACGACTTCATCTCCTACGCTAGCGGCGTCAGCTTTACCGGTCTTACAGCGCCAAACGTCATTACTGATAACTTAGGTAGCAACTTCATTATTGGTGGCAACGGCACTGATGTGGTCACTACTGGTACCGGGGATGACATCCTGTTCGGCGACTCATCCAATGCTACCGACTCCCTCGCCGGGGACGATACTTTAAATGCCGGTGGCGGGAACGACACCTTGCTGGGCGGCTTTGGTCGCGACTATTTGATCGGCGGCGACGGTAACGACTCTCTCGGCGGCGGCCCTGGTGCTGACACCCTGATTGGCGGATCGGGTAATGACAGCTTCTACTACAACAACTTCGGCGAGGGTGTCACCATCGGCGCTGACGGCACATTGGGTACTAACCCAGACCAAATCGGCGATTTTACGAGCGGTCAAGACAAGTTTATCTTCCAAATCAATGGCTCCAACGGCTTCCCCAACTTGAGGGTACGGGATAATACGAATCAACTTTCATCGAAGGCGTTCTTGGTGCTTGAGAGTGGGTCTTACGATGGCACTTTTGGTCCAGCCGGGGCGGGCGCGTCAGAGCCGTTCGTCTTTTATCAAAATGCAGACGGACGACTAGGATTTGACCCTGACGGTATTTCGGGTTCTAACCCAGGCGTTACGCTGGCAATTCTGAATGGCAGACCGGGCATTACGCTTACTGACATTACCCTGATTTAATTTGGGTAAAAGTGGGTGGGGTGGATTCTGAAACATCGCCCTACCAACTCTCAAAACTAATTGTGCTATGTTTCGAGCTGGGGATATCCATCCCTAGCTTTTTTATTGGCATGAGCATGGGGCAATGTTAGATTTTAGATTGATATCAATTCCGGTAGCATCGGAATAGTAAAATCCAGTCAACAGTCAACAATCACGGATGGTGCAACCGGAATTGATCTAATTCATCTGCGTTAATCTGTGTTTATCTGCCCTCATCTGCGGTGAAAAAAAGAGAATGTATTAACCGCCCCGGACAAGGGATTGACGCGAATTCACGCAGATGTCGAGAAGAGAGATAGGAATAATTCTGATGCTAATAGATTTGATATGAGGGGTAATTTTAATCGAAAATCGCCAATCGCATGAGGCATAGGGCGGGTTCACCGGTGAATGTTGCCACGCGCCAAGAATCTTTAGAACTGACGCATCAGAACCAAAGAAACCGGGTTTTTCACTCCTAGTTAGGGCTTGCTGAATAATCGATCGCATATTGCGTGGCGAAAGGTTTCGAGCGCGGGAGCGAGAGTAAAGTGCAAGAT